>JALWYR010000108.1 GCA_027003085.1 Flavobacteriales bacterium | reverse complement strand
GCCCGAAATGTGATTTTGTTCACCGATCAAAGCATCGGAAATGCGGCTATCGGCCACACGGCTGCCTGCGTGAATGCTCACATTGGGCCCTATTTCGGAATTACGGATATGCACGCCCGGGCCGATATACACGGGCGGATGGATGCGCACATTTTCCAACACGGCCTCCGGATGCACCAATTCCGTGCCTTGACGGCTTTCGATGTCCAAAACCACCCGGTTGGTGTCCAAAGCGGCCCGGTAGTTACCGAAATCCATCCAACGCTCGATAGTGGCAGGCACAAAAACAAGTCCTTTACGCAACAAGCTTTCCAAGGCATCGGTGAGTTGGTATTCGCCGTTGCGGCGGATATCTTCGTTAATCAAACGGTCGATTTCATCGCGTAGTTGTTCGCCCCGGCGAAAATAGTAAATGCCCACAATGGCCAGGTCGGAAACAAATTGCTTGGGTTTTTCCACAAAACGAACAATATGTCCGGCTTCGTCCAATTGAACCACCCCGAATTGTTCGGGCCGTTCCACCCGCTTGACCACAATCACCGAATCGGCCGACGGGTCTAAATGAAGGGAACCGTCAAACAAGGTATCGGCATAGGCAACAAACACGGGGCCGTCCAAAAAATCCCGTGCCATAGCAATAGCGTGAGCCGTGCCCAAGGCCTCCGATTGGTAGCGAATGTGCCCCGCTGCTCCCAACTCACGTGCCAAAGCCAATAGACGGTTTTCCACCCCGGCACCAAACTCGGGTTTGATGACAAAAACAATATTGCGGAAAGACCTATCCAATTGCCGGCCGATGGTTTCCACCAAGCGCTGCACCACCGTTTTCCCGGCTACTTTGATCAAGGGTTTGGGCACCGTGAGCGTATGCGGGCGCAGGCGCGTTCCCCAACCGGCCATAGGAATAATCAGATTCATAGACAAGGTGAGTTTATATCACACAAAATAAAGCATTTCGGCGCTGACAGGCAAACCCGGCGGGATTTTTCGTGTCTTTTTGACGCTCCGAAGCCCTTCGGTCTTCTCCCGGCATTGCTGCGCAAAGTGCGGGACAAGTTCCGCGAGCCCTGGCGGTCTCGCTCCGGTGCTCCGGGAGCCGGCACGCTCCGCCTGCGGCTCTGCGTTGGTCTCCCTTCGCGAGCTTCGAAGCCCTTCGCGCTTTGCAAGCACAGCGCTCCGGTCTCCTTGCTCAGCGCCGGGCCGGCCACAGCCGACCCGGCTTTGTGGATAAATAGAATTTTCCGCTTAAATAGCTTGTAGTAAACTAACTATGCACAACAAAATAGTTGCATAAATGAAAAATATAAGTAACTTTGTAACTATATATAACCGTTAGCGGTCAGCTAAATAAAATAAAAGATGGTAGAAATAGAAAACTTTAAAGAAACATATTGTAATTCACTTTATGATTTTATTGAGTTAGGAAAATCATTAGGTAAAATTATACCATCGAGAAAAAACGGAAAAATAATAGATGTGCTGACGCCATTAAAAGAAAATGAGGTAAATAGAAACTCTTTAAGTAGAACATATGGTTTAAATGAATTTCCAGCTCATACTGATGGTGCATATTTTAGAAAACAGCCAAAATATATTTTATTAAGATACGTAGGCGAATTAAAAAAAGTAACACCAACGATTATTGTGGATATATTAAATTCAAATTTAGATGAAGATGAAAAAGATTTTTTAAAAAATGCTGTTTATTTAGTAAAAGGAATTTACGGGAGTTTTTATTCCAATATTTATTCTAACGGTAAATTTCGTTATGATAAAACTATTATGAAATTAATTTCACATAAAGAAGACTTAATGGAAAATATAATCAATAAGTCAAAAAAAATTTTTTTTGAATGGAAGCAAAATAAAGTATTGGTTTTGAATAATTGGAATTATTTACATTTAAGACCTAAAACCAAAGACATTGAAAATAAACAACGTTTATTACAAAGATTAACAATTCAATAAATAAATTATGAAAAGTTCAGATTGGACATATGAAGCACTTTATTTAAAGGCTCAAATTTATATACAAAGAGCATTACAGTAAGACAGAAATAGTGGTTTATTCACATTTTGGGCATCGCTAGCATTGGAATTAATAGGTAGAGCAACATTAGCAAAAATACACCCAGCATTAATCGCTGACCCAAGAGAAGGACAAAATATAATGCACGCTTTTGGATATTCACCTAAAAAAGGGGTTCCAAAAACAATAATGTCGAAAACTATTTTTTTAAGGTTGCAAATTATTATTCCTGAATTTACAGAAGACAATGAAAAGTTTTGTCAATCTTTTATAAATATGAGAAATGAGGAACTTCATACAGGAACCCCTATTTTTGATGAGCTTTCAACAAGTGTTTGGTTAACTGATTTTTATAAAGCAATAAAAGTTTTACTAAATTTTCAAAATAAGACTTTGGAAGAATTTTTAGGAAAAAATGAGGCAGATATTGCAAATCAAATGATAGAAGAAAATAAAGAAGAATTAATTTCGAAAGTAAAGCAGAAAGTGGCAAAATATAGAGATGTATTTTCTGAATTAGAGGATGAAGAGAAAAAGGAGCGTTGTGACAATTCTGAAAAAAAGATGATAGAATATATTGTCAAAGAAAGTCTTTTCAAAAAACATAAAAAAGTAGCTTGTCCTAGTTGCAATAATGAAGCCTTGTTAATTGGAAAATATGTTTCTCAATCAGATCCCAAAGTGGTTGATGATGCAATAGAAATCCAACATAATATATTACCAATAAAATTGAGATGTTTTTGTTGTGGTTTAAGTTTAAACAGCAATGGCGAATTATCAGTTGTAAATTTTGGAGGACAATTTGCTATAAAAGACAGTATTGACCCCGTAGAATATTATGAAATTGACCCGATTGAGGAATTAAAGAATGAAGGATATTCATTAGATGACTTGTCTGAATATTTTCCTGATTTTGATTATGGTAATGATTAAAGCCGAACCGCTAACATTGTGTATAAGTAATGGCGGGCAAAGTGCTAAAAATAAACAATATGAATAAAATCAACAATGGTGTAAATATGAAAGTAAGTGCGGAAAATCCCGCCACTGCTCATACACATAACCGTTCAGGCACATTCGCCCTCCGGTAAATTATTATTCCCGCGATTTATCGCGGAAATCCGGCTGTTTAAGCGGGAATAGCACCTAAACCCTTTTGATTTTTTCCGGTTATCCCGTGTGTGGAGGAACATAATGCTGCTTCAATGTTTGCAGTAGTAGAACGCAAATCACAAATCGTTAATCATCTGTTCGATGTTTGGTATTCAAGCGCGATTTATCGCGCGCCAAACGCGCCAGGGATGGGAGCGGTTATGCGGTGAAGCGAAAGCCGTATTTTTTGTTCCGGCGACGGGGGCTCGCAGCGCAAGAGACCACGGCGCCGGATTTACAAAAACCGGCTTTTCGCAAGCCGCATTTGAGCGGACAGCCCGACGGCGCCACGTGAACACCGGCGGGTGCGAAAGCGCTCCGTCGTCTTGAAGCAACCGCCGATGCGTGAACGTAGGCGCCGGGGCGCCCAAAAAATCACCCGTGCATACGTAATCGCTTCTGCAAATAGGCCGACAAAACTTCGTCGAAGGGCGTGCGCACGTCCACCGGATAATAGTCGAAATCGTAGCGGTAGGCCGCATCGCGCAGGCGTTGTTGCATCTCGCGGCGGCGGCGCACATAGTGGGCACGTATCTCGGACGGATACAAATTGAGCGATTGGCCCGTTTCCAAATCGCGGAAACGCAGCGGACGGTCGGGAAAGCGGAACAAATCCTCGGTTTCGGCATCGGACACGTGGAAAAAAAGCAATTCGGCCGTTTTGTAGCGCAAATGCTTTAAACTCTCGATCCACGCGTCCATAGTGGTGCCTGTGGCCCAAAAATCGGTAAACAACACGGCCACCGAACGGCGGCGCAGCTGCTCGGCTATCAAATGCAGGTTACGGGCCAGGGCCGTGCCTTGGCGGCCGGGCGTGCGCGACCAAAATTTTTCCAGTTCGGCCAGTATCCGCTGCCGGTGCAAGGTGTTGGTCTTGGCCGCGGTGGACAGTTGCAATTGCTCGTCGAACACGCTCAGTCCCACGGCATCGCGTTGGCGGCGCAATATCTCGCACAAGGCCGCCACCGCCACCACCGAAAAACCGATTTTGTTCAACCGGTCCAAATCGTAGGGCTCCACCTGCGGATAATACATCGAAGGCGACGCGTCCAGGATGAATTGCACCTGCATATTGGTTTCCTCGTCGAACTTTTTGATAAAAAACTTGCCCGTTTTGGCATATACCTTCCAATCGATAAAACGGATGGGTTCGCCGGGTGTATACATTTTGTGCTCGGCAAATTCGGCCGAATAGCCGTGAAACGGACTGCGGTGCAAGCCCGTCAAATAGCCCTCCACAATGCTGCGGGCCAAAAAATCGAGCCGTGGCACCCGGCGGCGGACCTTATTCAGGTGTTTGGCAGATTTCATCCAGGATGTTTTTAAATTCGGCATAGTCGTAGCCCTTGCTTTGCAAGTAGGCGATGATTTTGGTGCGGCGTTTGGCCGGCGAAACGCCGCTGAGCGATTGACGTTTGCGCGCGATAAGCCGGCGCAGGGTGGCGGCATAATCCTCTGCGGGAATTTCGTCCAAGGCCTGCCGGATGTAGTATTCGGTCAATCCGTGGCGGCGCAGGCCTTCGACGATTTTGCGTTTACCCCAACGGTTGTGGTAAAACTTGCCGCGGGCATAGGAACGGGCAAAACGCAGGTCGTCCAAAAATTGATGCTGGATAAGGAATGCCACAATGTCGTCCTCCACTTCGGGCCGCAGACGGAATTCAGCCAATTTGCGGCGGACTTCCCGTTCCGACCGGTCGCGATACACGCAATAGTCCGCCATACGCTTGCGGATTTGGTCGATGCTCAAATAGGTTTGTTTGGCCGGACGGGAGGTCATTGTTTGATTACTTTTCGCAGGGCCCTGCGGCCGTTCCATTGCACATTGAGCAAATACACACCCCGGGTCAAAAATCCGGTGTTGAGCGGCACAAAAGGACGAATCCGGTCCAAAACCACTTTGCCGGTCATATCGGTCAGGAAAATACGGCGCACATCTTGCGGACGGCGCACCCAAACGGTCCACCGGCCGGTGATGGGATTGGGAAATTGCAAAATATCGCTCTGCCAGGTATAATCCTGCTCCTTCAAATAATTCGTTTGTCCGATGATAATATGGGTATCGGGATTGATACGAATACTGTCGGCCGTAAAACCGGGTTGAAGCACGAAGTTTTGCGGATTTTGGTTGTGAAAAACAATGGTATCGTAGGTTTGACTTCCGCCGTAAAAACGGATGCGTAAAGGCGTTTCGAAAAAATCGACCGAAGCGTCGGTGGTTTGCTGTTCCAAATTTATGCGATAAACCCCGCCCGAAAGGTTTTGCCAGTGCACATAGTAGTTGGGAAAACCTTTTCCGTATACCCAATCGTTAAAAAATCCGGATAAATCCTCACCGGAATAATTTTCCATTACCGACCGGAAATCCTCAGTGCGGGCATAGCCGTAGGCAAAATCGTTCAAATACTGCCGCAATCCGCCGAAAAACAAGCTGTCGCCCAAGCGGAACCGCAACATATGCAGCACCATAGCGCCTTTCAGGTAGGTGTTGGGCCAACTAAACACCTCGTCGATATCCAGTGTGTCGGCTCCGTGCTTATAAACCCCGCCACCGGGTTCGGCGGTAATTTCGTTAACGGCATAATCACGCCAGGCCTTAAAAGCATCGGCTCCGTCGAAATAATCTTGGGTGAGCGCTTCGGCATAGGTGGCAAAACCCTCGTTGAGCCAAATATCGGACCAACTGCCGCAGGTAACATCGTCGCCAAACCAGTGGTGGGCCAGTTCGTGGGCTACCACACCCCGCCAAAAACCGCCTATGAAAGTAATGGTGGTATGCTCCATACCTCCGCCCCAACCGAATTGGGCGTGTCCGTATTTTTCGTCGGAAAAAGGATACTGCCCGAAGGTGTTTTCGAAATAATCCAT
>JALWYR010000107.1 GCA_027003085.1 Flavobacteriales bacterium | reverse complement strand
GCCGGAAGCTGCGGGCAAAACCATAGGTCATGGCGCCCGGCTTTATCCCAAAAGTGGAAAGGAAAGCGGGCAATTGTCGGTAGTTGAAATAAAAGCGGGCCAATCCGCCGTCGATTTCCTCATTGATACTTTGCATTTGTTCATCCTGTAACCAATCTTTCCCTTCGATGTTCAACAAACTTTGACGCAGGATTTGGTAGGAAAAGCTTATCAGGAGTAAATTGCGATAAACTCCGATATAAACCGGGTCATCGGTCAGGCCGGAAATTTTCCACACCGGATGCTCATTGATTTTCAGTTTTTTGATGCGCATACTCTCAGGGCCGAATTGTCGAATCAGTCCCATCATCTGCTTGGCGGGAATTATTTTTTCCAAATCCAGCACATAAAGAAAATCATAGTCGTTGCCCGCCACAATATGGGCCGACAAGGCAAAATTGCGCCGGCGGAAAAAATCCGAAGTCAGGTCGTTTTCCACCACATAATTGTTCAACAAACTATCCACCGATTGCAGGAAGCGGTAATCGGGTAAGCGGCTAAGGTTTCGGAACAGCGGATGGCCGTGCACCTCGCGCCATAAATCCTTCGGATGCCCGGTTTGCAGGATATAAACGGCGCCCGGGGGGATAGCCTTGGTCCACGACACACGTCCGGCCTGCGAATGATTGTTCCAATGCCAAAACCCTATAACGGTCAGGCCGGCAATAAGCATTAAAATCAAAAATAAAACCCACCTGAAAATGATTTTTTTCTTCGTTACCATTACCCGAAAATATGCATAAAGATAGGGAAAATCCCGTTGGCATGACAAAATTCCGCTCATTGAGCGCGTGTTTTTTGTAAATTTGATAAAAGCTTTTCGCCCGATGACCTACAAGGTATATTTCGACCGGCGCCCCGCCATATTGTCCGACAATCCGAACGAAGCGGGCGATCTGGCTTTTTATCATTTCGATTTTGCCAATGTGCCCAAATTGCTTTTCCGTTTGGAAAACGGCGAATTTTCCGGTTTGTTTTTCTACCATCCCAAACCCGAAAAAGCTTGGAAACATTTTCTCCGGTTTTTTGATGTTATTCATGCTGCCGGTGGTGTTATCGTCAATCCCGAAGGGCGGATTTTGTTCCTTTACCGCCGCGGTATTTGGGATTTGCCCAAAGGCAAAACCGAACCCGGCGAAACGCCCGAAAATACCGCCTTGCGCGAAGTGGTGGAAGAAACCGGCATCGAACCGCCCGTTATTCTTAAAGATTTGGGCAACACTTATCATGTTTTTTGGGAAGGAAACCGGCGGAAAATGAAAATTACCCGGTGGTTTTTAATGAAATCCGAGATTACAGGCCCGTTGCAAAATCCGGGACACGAAGGTATCGAAAAATTGGAATGGCTCGCTCCCGATGATATCGTTTTGCAAACGGCCACCTATGCCAGCACTAAGGAGTTGCTTGCGGGCGTTCGTTTACCACCGGAAGAAGCAAAAAACTGATTACCCCACCCAAAATGAGCAGCAGGGTTTGTGCCGTCCACATCACGGTGGAAAAGGCAAATCCGGCTTCTTTGCTCACACCGAAAAGCAATAAGGTTTCGGTTACAAACACCGGATATGTCCCCAGTCCGCCATTGCTGATAACGATGCTGATGCTTCCGGCAATAAAGGCCAAAACAACCGCATTCCATCCCAAGTTTCGCGTTTCGGGAAAAGCCAGCATCACCACCCACAGCATAAGCAAATATAATAGCCAAATAGCCACCGTTTGTAACCAAAAAATCAACGGACGACGAACGGCAAACACACTTTGCATACCCGTGCGAAACTCCCGGATAATGCCCGTCAGTTTTTGCATGTAAGGATGACGTGATGTCCGCATTTTTTTCCAAATCAACACGGCAAACAATATCAATACAAGTCCGGCGAAACTCAACCAATATGGATGCGTAGGCAGTGCGGGACGTATCAAGTGCATAATTTGGTCAAACGAAAGATAGAGCCCCAACAGCACAAAGAGACCCAAAAACACCATATCGATAATCCGTTCGGTGATGATGGTGCCGAACACTTTGTTGAACGACAAGCCCTCGTATTTGGTCAATGTGGCGGCCCGGGCCACTTCGCCGCTTCGCGGAATGCCCAGATTCATCAAGTAGGAAATACCCACCGAAAGCAACAAATTAATCTTTCGAACGGGTTTATTCGTAATGGTTTCCAGGAGATAATTCCATCGGAAAGCGCGCAAAACATGACTCAATGCGCCCAATAGTAGCGACAAACCGATAAGCGAATAATCGGCACGGCGCACCGAATGCTTGATTTGCTGCCATTGTTCGTGTGTAAAGCCCGAAAGGAAATAGGCCAAAAGCCCTAAACCGATAAGCGGCGGAACGATTATTTTCAGGGCTTTTTTCAAAGGCAAAATTATTTGATACGGTTATGTTCGTCGGGAAAAATAATCACGGGTTCCATGTCGCGTGCCTCTTCGGGCGTAACGCATGCATAGGAAATGATAATGATGATGTCGCCGGGCGCAAATTTACGGGCGGCGGCACCGTTGAGCACGATTTCGCCCGAACCGCGCCGGCCGGCAATGGTGTAGGTTTCTATGCGTTCACCGTTGGTGATATTGACAATCTGCACCTTTTCGCCGGGCAAAATGCGTGCGGCATCCAGCAAATCCGCATCCACGGTAATGCTGCCCATATAATCCAAATCGGCGCCGGTTACCCGGGCACGGTGAATTTTGGATTTGAACACTTCGATTTTCATAGTCGGTGCATTTTTAGTAGAGTGGCATATTGTCGATTAAACGGACATCGCCGGCGAATACGGCCGTAAAAGCACGGTATTTTTTTCCGGGTTCAAAAGTCCGGGCGAATTGCAATGTTTTTTCATCGGCAATTTCAAAGTATTCCAATTCCAAGAGCGGATTTTGCTTGAAGCGTTTGCTTATTTCCATGCGTATCGCTTCGGGATTTTGTCCTTGCAAGGCCATTTCACGTGCCAAGTTAAGCAACCGGTGGATTTCGGGCGCCGCCTTGCGGTGGGCTACACTCAGCCGCAGGTTGCGCGAACTCATGGCCAGTCCGTCGGTTTCGCGTTGGATTTCCACCGGAACAATCTGCAAAGGAAGGTTCAATTTCCGTGCCAAAGTTTGAATAATACGCAATTGCTGGAAGTCCTTTTCACCGAAGTAGGCCCTGTCGGGCCGCACGGCCTCGAACAAGTGTTTAACCACCGTGGCCACCCCGTCGAAATGACCCGGACGGTGCCGGCCTTCCATCACCCGGTCCAAGCCATCCAGATCGAAATGCTCGCGTTGCACCGGCCCGCCGTAAAGATCTTCGGCCACCGGCAAATAAACAATCATTTCAGGGTCCAGCTTTTCCAGCAATGCCAAATCCTTTTCGGGAAAACGCGGATAGGTTTCCAAATCCTGTTTGCGGTCGAACTGGGTGGGATTGACAAAAATGCTGACCACCGTCCGGTCGTTCTCACGCAGCGATCGTTCGACCAGGGCCAAATGCCCCCTGTGCAACGCGCCCATAGTGGGCACGAAGCCGATGCTTTGCCCTTGCTTTTTCAGCCCGTCGATAAAGGGACGCAAATTGGCCTTGTAGGTCCAAACGAACATCGTTGTGCGATTAAAGATCCACCAATTCTATCAAATTACGGTGCAGCCGTATATGACCGTCGCGTTCCAGCATTTTCAGCAGGCGGGAAATTACTACACGCGAAGTAGTCAAATCCTTGGCTATTTCCTGATGCGTAATTTCCAGTTCTTTGGTATTCAACACCTTGGCACGATCGCGAAGATAACGTATCAATCGTTCATCCAGTTTCATAAAGGTGATGCTGTCCAAGGTGTCGAGGAACTCTTTGATTTTTTCGCCGAAGGTTTCCAATACAAAATTCCGCCACGAATTGTAGTTGGCCAACAGATCGTTCATTTTATTGCGCGGAACAAGCAATACCATTGAATCGGTTTCGGCTTCCATATCAATTTCGCTCACATTATGCTTATTGTTGCACAGCACGAACGAGGCTGCACAGGAATCGGTTCCCGAAAGATAGAACAGCAAGTGTTCCTGCCCCGTTTCGTCGTCGGTGCGCGATATTTTCATCGTGCCGTCCAAAAGTAAAACAATATACTGGAACGATGTCCCCCTTTTGATAAGCTTATTACCTTGGAGCACAGGGGTTACAATGGCATCTTTGGCCAGGTCTTCGATGAGATCTTCTTCGAAAATATCACCGAATTTTTGTCGAATAATGTCGGCATTAGTCATAGGTTACAATTCTTTTACGGTTTTTATCTCGGGGAGGTGTTTTTTAAAAATTGCCTTAATTCCCGTGTTTAAAGATACATTTTTTATATGACAATGCATACAATTGCCCATAAACTGAATCACCACTCGGGTTTTGGTGACTTTGACAATACGCAAATCGCCCCCGTCTTTCCGTAGGAATGCACGGATTTCGTTTACCGCGGATTTCAGGCGTTCGTCAAAGGGCAAATTTTGTGTCATTACCGGATTATTTTACGCTGCATCCCGCTTGATTGGTGATGCGGATTTTTTCGGTGGGCGGAAGTTTTTTGTTGCGTTCCACGGTTTTTTCCACCGTGTTTTGGGTGATTTCTTCCCAAATACGGGCCACTTCGGTGTCTTTTTGCAGTGCAGCCGGACGACCCACATCACCCGCTTCGCGAATACTTTGCACCAGCGGCACCTGCCCCAGCAAGGGAAGGTTCAACTGTTCGGCCAAATGCTGACCGCCTTCGCGGCCGAAAATGTAGTATTTGTTTTCGGGGCATTCGGCCGGCTGGAAGTAAGCCATATTTTCAACAATACCCAGCACCGGCACATTGATGCTGGGGTTGGCAAACATATTGACGGCCCTGCGCACATCGGCCACGGCCACGTTTTGCGGCGTGGTTACCACCACGGCTCCGGTAACCGGCACCATTTGCATCACCGAAAGTTGAATATCACCGGTGCCCGGCGGCAAGTCGATGAGCATAAAGTCCAAATCGCCCCACTTGGCATCGAACATCAGTTGATTCAAAGCCGAGTTGGCCATAGAACCCCGCCAAATCACCGCTTGGTCGCCCGGCGCAAAAAAGCCGATGGACAGGATTTTTACGCCGTAGGATTCCACGGGAATTATCCAGGTTTTGTCGCCTTCCTTCACCGCGTGCGGACGCGCATTGGCCACGTCGAACATCAAGGGAATGGACGGCCCGTAAACATCGGCATCCAGAATGGCGGTGCGAAAACCCATTTGGGCCAGCGATGCCGCCAGATTGGCCGTAACGGTGGATTTACCCACGCCGCCTTTGCCCGAAGCCACGGCAATGATGTTTTTGATGCGTTCGATGGGCTTCATTTTCTCGTTTTCGGGCACCACCACTTTGATGTTCAGTTTCACTTCCACATCCTTGCCGGCCTTGCGCGCAATCAGGTCGCGGATGTCTTCTTCCAATTTCTTTTTCACGTGAATGGCCGGTGAATCGATCACCAGGTCCACGCTCACTTGCTTGCCGAAAATATCGTCTTTGGCTTCCACTTTGACCACTTGGCCGCCATCCACAATGTTGTTGTCTTTATACTTAACTTCTTTCAGCCACGCTTTGACAGTTTCGTCGTTCATCATTTTTCAAATTTTATCAAGCAAAATTACGATATTTTTATTTTTTCTAAATAAGGGCGCCCGGCTACCTGCGTTCGGGGCGCCGCCGGCGGGCGAATGCCCGCGGCGGATGGCCGGATGTTGGGGGTAGGATACGTTCCCCGCCCCGCGGCGAAGCCGCGGGGCGGGGAACCGTATTGACTTGCAAAGGTTTACGTCCGGCCATCCGCCCGGCGCGCTCCGCGCGCCGGGGCGGCGCCACGGCCGCCGTTTCGCGATGACGGAGCACGCTCACGCCGGCCGTTCCTCACGCGGTAGCCGCCGCGTGCTCCGCTCAAACGGGCCGGCCGCCCGCACCGGCATTTCGGATGCCGCGGTGCGTAGGGCTTCCCGCTGTCAGCCGCCGCCCGCGGGAAATGCTCGGGCGCCCGGC
>JALWYR010000106.1 GCA_027003085.1 Flavobacteriales bacterium | reverse complement strand
GTCGCAGGCGGCTCGCCGGCAAAGAGCCGGGACGGCACCGCCGGCCCGGCGACAAGCAAGGAAACGCGTAGCGGTTCCGCAGCAAGCGAAGGGAGACAAACGCCGGGCCGCAGGCCAGGCGTGCCGGCTCCCGGAGCTGCGAAGGGAAACAAGGCGTGGCTAAAAGCGTAGGCCTTTGGAAGCCGTAGGTTCCCGGAGCCGCGAAGGCAGACCGCAGGGCTGCCGAAGCCGCGGAACAAGACAAGGCGCGGCTCCGGCGCCGGCGCCCGGAAGCCGAAGGCTTGTGGAGCCGGTGGAGAGACAAGCCGTGGATTTGCCGGCCGACCGCAGGACGGCGCAGGCTCTCCGCCGCAGTGGAGGAGACGCGCAGCGGCTCCGTAACGCACCACCATAGCTTTTGCAATTGCCTCCAAATTGGCCTATTTTTGTGCATTAAATACGCATTAATGAAGCAAGGACATTACCTTTTTACCTCGGAATCGGTTTCCGAAGGGCATCCCGACAAAATTGCCGACCAAATTTCCGATTATCTGTTGGATAATATTTTGGCCTTTGACCCGCAAGCCCGCGTGGCCATCGAAAATCTGGTAACCACGGGCCAAGTGGTGATTGCCGGCGAGGTTAAAACCGAAACCTACATCGATGTGCAAAACCTCACGCGCGAAAAAATCAAACAAATCGGTTATACGCGCGACGACTTGTATTTTTCCTACAAGTCGCTGGGGGTGTTGTCGGCCATCCACGACCAGTCCGAGGATATCGCCCGAGGCGTGGTGCGCGACGACCAGGAACAAGGCGCCGGCGACCAAGGCATGATGTTCGGCTATGCCGTGCGCGAAACGGATCAACTGATGCCGCTACCCATTTCCCTGGCCCACAGTTTTATGCGTAACCTGGCCCGCATTCGCAAGCAAACCGGGGTAATGCCCTACCTGCGCCCCGATGCCAAATCGCAGGTAACCGTCGAATACGACCAAAATCACCGCCCGGTGCGCATCGACACGGTGGTGATATCCACCCAACACGACGAGTTTATCCTACCCGAAAACAATAGTCCCGAAGCCCTGGGCCGGGCCGAAAAACAAATGCAAGCGCAAATCAAGGCCGATATTTTGAAGCATTTATTCCCCCTGGTGGCCGACGAATTTCCCGAATATGCCGATTTGTTCGAAGGTTTCGACCCGCAAAAACTTTTGGTCAATCCTACGGGTAAATTCGTCATCGGCGGACCGCACGGCGATACCGGACTGACGGGACGTAAAATCATTGTGGACACCTACGGCGGCCGCGGAGCCCATGGCGGCGGGGCCTTTTCGGGCAAGGACTCCACCAAGGTGGACCGCTCGGGTGCCTATGCCGCCCGGCATTTGGCCAAAAACATGGTGGCCGCAGGCGTGGCCGACGAAGTGCTGATTCAGCTTTCCTACGCCATAGGCGTGGCCGAACCCGTGAGCATCTATGTGAACACCTTCGGCCGATCAAAAGTGAAACTGACCGATAGCGAAATTGCCCGAAAAATCAAAGACCGCTTTAAACTCACACCGCAAGCCATCGAAGACCGTCTGCGACTGCGCCAACCCATGTATAGCGAAACGGCGGCATACGGGCATTTCGGACGCGAGCCGCAAATCGTAACCAAAACTTTCCGCACCTACAACTACGCCCATCGCCGCATGGAAACCAAATCATTGGATGTGGAATTGTTTACCTGGGAAAAATTGGATTTGGTGGATGAAATAAAATCGCTTTTCGGACTATAAACCCGGGCCTTTGAACAAAGCCGGTAAGCATTTTTTGGAACGTATGCGTATGCGCATGTGGAAGGCGGTGCAGGAGTTCGGGCTTATCGAACCCGGCGACCGTATTCTGGTGGCCGTTTCCGGCGGCAAAGACTCCATGGCGCTTTTGGACATGTTGCACAACCGCCGGCGTATGGCCGGTATGGAATATGATTTGGCCGCCGCCCACATCGACCTGACCGATGTTCCCTACCATGCCGATGATAGGACATTGCGGAATTTTGCACTGGCGCGAAACATTCCGTATTACCGCATTACGGATGATGTAAAGATAACCGGCGGCAACAAGCATCCTTGTTTCTATTGTGCTTGGAACCGGCGCCGTTTGCTTTTTCAACGGGCGGTGGAACACGGTTTCAACAAAGTGGCCTTAGGGCACAACCGCGACGATTTTACCGAAACTTTGTTGATGAACATGATTTATCACGGGGAAATTTCGGCCTTTAAACCGCTACAAAGTATGTTCGAAGGCAAACTGGAAATTATCCGGCCCTTGTTTTACCTGTCGAACCGGCAAATCGAACGCTATGTGGAACTTATCGGCTACCGGCCTGTTCCCTACAATTGTCCGTTTGCCGAAGGTAACGACCGGGAAAAATTCCGTGATTTGATGCGGCAAATAAAAAAATTACACCCCAAAGCGGGTGAAAATTTGTTACGGAGTGCCCGCAGGATCCGTAAGGATTATCTTCCCCCTACGGAAACGTAAACATTGCAGCGCTTCGGACACGGTAAAAGTGCTTCCGCCCACAAACAGCAAATCTTCGGGTTCCAAAATTTCCAAAACGGATTTCAGAGCTGCCTTTACATTGTCAAGAGTTTCCACTTGCAGCCCGGCTTTATGGAATATTTCAGCCACCTGTTCTTTGGGCATGGCCCGGGGTATTTGTGCTTGGGTAACCAAATAAATAAAATCTTTGGGCAAAATTTCGGCAATGCCGGCCACATCCTTGCCTTGCACAAAGCTAAGAAGCATAAATTTCCTGGGCGACATGATTTTTTTCAGGCCGGGAACAATCAATTCGAAGGCTGCTTTGTTGTGCCCCACATCCAAAATGATGTATGGATTTTTTGAAAATACTTCCCACCTGCCGCGGAATCCGGTATTTTGAATGACCTTTTGTAGTCCTTTACGCACAACCGAATCGGGAATATTCCATCCGCGGTTGCGTAATTTTAAAATGGCTTCCTGCACAATGGGAATGTTCTTTTCCTGGTAGGGCCCCGGAAGGTCGGTTTCGGGCAAGGGATAGACCAATCTGGCAAAACTGATTTCGGCATTGCGTTCCCAAGCCGTGCGTTCCAAAATATTGCGAATGGCAGGGGAAACATCTCCCACCACTACGGCACTGCCGGGTTTGATAATACCGGCCTTTTCCAGGGCAATTTCTTCGGGTGTGTGACCCAAAACTTCGGTATGATCCAAATCGATGTTGGTAATAATGCTCAAAACGGGATTAACAATGTTGGTCGAATCCAATCGTCCGCCCAGGCCCACTTCCACAATGGCCACATCCACTTTCATTTTGTAAAAATAATGGAACGCCATGCCCACGGTCATTTCAAAAAACGAAAGGCCGTGTTTTTCGACAAAATCGCCATGGCGCCTCACAAAGCCGGTTATCACTTTTTGCTGAATAGGTTTTCCGTTCACCTTGATCCTATCCCTAAAATCAATCAAATGGGGCGAGGTGTAGAGTCCTACCCGGAAACCCGCTTCCATTAATACCGAAGCCAACATATGCGAAACGGAACCTTTACCATTGGTTCCGCCTACGTGAATAACAGGATATTTCTCTTGGGGGTTACCCAATTCCTCGGCAAAAAGCCTGATGTTTTTCAAATCCTTTTTAATGGCACGGTTGCCCTGGTTTTGATAGTATGGCAATCGATTGTATAACCATTGCAGGGCATCCTGGTAAGTTTTAATTCCGGTCATTGCAACTTAAATTCATAAATGATTGTTCCCACTTGAACCGGTTCGGCAGTGGAATCGGGCTCCCATTCGGTGCGTTTGGCAGCCTCGATGGCCGCCTGGGTCAAGCAACTCGAAGCGGTGGTGCCTCGTCCCACTTTGGCTTCGATAACCTTACCGGATCGGTTCACCTTGACAATAACAACAACCGTGCCATTTTCATTACAATTATAATTTGGTTTAGGTTTTTTTGTAGCGTCTCGACTACCCAAGCTATAATTCGGGTCCGAACCTCCGCCTCCGCTTCCGTTTCCGGTTCGGCTATTGGAATTAATGTCGCCGTTAAGTTCGCCCATATCACCGGCGGTGTTGTCTTCGTTACCCTCGCTGCCCTGGCTTTGGCCGTTGAACAAATCGTCCAAAGCACTGCTGGCTTCTTTGGATGGCTTGGGAGTGCTTTTCTTGGGTTTTTGCGTTTTGGTGGATTTGTTTTTTTTCGTTTTGTGGGATTGTTGTTTTACAACCGGTGCATCGCTTTGGTCGGAGGTGAGGATTTTTTCCTTGGGTGATGGCCGGGGCTCGGGTTGAGCTTGCGGTGTGGCCTTAACGGGTTTGACCGGCTGCACCTTACCGCTTCCGTGCACCGATGTGCCGAAATTGATGGCAATGTTTCCCGGCGGGGGCGGATCCAGGTATTTGAGTCCCGACACAAACATTAAGGCAATCAGGATAAGCATCACCACGATGCTTTCTGCCAATGCCTTACGCTGATGCCGGGTTTCGAGGAATTTCATAACAAAAAGGATTGAACAAAAATCATTCCGGACGCACGGCCAGGATGAGTTTGTAATTGTTCCGGTTGGCAATGTCCATCACATAAACGGCGTTTTCGATGGGCACACCTTCTTCGGCCCGCAGAATGATGACGGGTTTGTCGGATTTTTGCAGGCGGGCTTTGAGGATGGTTTCCAGGTTTTCCTTTTTGACCGGTTTACGGTCTACATAAAAAGTCAAATCCTTGGTGATGCTTACGGCCACATCCTGGCTCTTTTCGGTTTTACCCTTGGCTTTGGGAAGCACCAAATCCAAGGCATCGGTGGTTACCAACGTGGAGGTAAGCATAAAAAATATCAACAGCAGAAACACAATGTCGGTCATGGACGACATGCTGAATTCTGCACTCACTTTATTCCGGCCGCGAATGTTCATACATCAATTGTTTAGGCGGGTTCGTTCAACAGATCCAGGAATTCCACCGCATTGGCTTCCATCATGTGAACAATCTTATCGGTTTTGACCACCAGGTGATTGTAGAACAAATAGGCCACAATACCCACAATCAAACCGGCCACCGTGGTGGTCATGGCCGTATAGATTCCTTGGGCCAACGAAGCCACTTCGATTTTACCTCCACTGGTGGCCATATTGTGAAATGCCAAAATCATTCCTACCACCGTTCCCAGGAAACCGAGCATGGGCGCGGCACCGGCAATCATGGCCAGGATACTGACGTTTTTTTCCAGTTGATACACTTCCAATTTGCCGGCATTTTCGATGGCTTTGTTGATGTCGTCAAGCGGTTTGCCTATGCGCGATATGCCTTTGGCAATCAAGCGGGCCACCGGTGTGTTATACTGACGGGCCAGCATCATGGCACCATCCATATTGCCCGATTTGATAAACTGACGCACTTGCATCATAAAATTCGGATCCACCTTGGAGGCCGCTTTGATGGCCGACAGACGTTCAAAGTAGATATACAAGGCCACAAAAAGCATAAGGAACAACAGCCCGATAATAATCAACCCGGCCGTTCCGCTGCTCATAATCAGGTCGATAACGCTCAGGGTTTTTTCCACAGACTCGCCCCCGGCTTGTTCGGCATTATTGACCAGCGTATCGGCCACTTTCCCTGCTTGGAGTAAGCTTACAAAACTCATTGTATTCATCTATTTTCTTTAAAACGCAAAATTAGTCATATTATTGGATATGGCTTATTATGAATTTCTACCGGCTTAACATGAACAAGGTCCATGTTAATACCATCGCAACCGGTTTTAATCACCATCGCTTTGCAATTTGATTTAAGCCTGAGCGGACGTTAGCATTTTTTCAAAAAACCAATTGTTTGGTGATTCGAAAAAAACTATCCTCAAAAAACTTAACGTATACCCTTCAAAATCTTGATTCCACCTTGGGTTGTAGAAACCTTGAAAATCAAAGCCTGATGCGGAATATCCGTCAAATCCACGGGAACAAGCGAAGCGGATTCGGTTTGGATGTGTCGGATCAAACGGCCGTTGAGGTCATAAACCCGGACTCCGCTAATGTTTTCTCCGCGAA
>JALWYR010000105.1 GCA_027003085.1 Flavobacteriales bacterium | reverse complement strand
AGGGCATCCACCGAGGCATCGGCTTTGTCCGAAGGAAAAACGCTCACATAAACGCGGGCCAGGCTCAAATCGGGCGTTACATAGGTTTTGGTTACGCTGATAAGAAAATTACGAATGCCGGCCCGGCGGATTTCGCCTTGCAGAATTTCGGCCAAATCCTTTTGGATGAGCTTGGCAATGCGTTGTTGTCGTTTACTTTCCACTTTCGGTTTGTTTTTCGTGTTTTTGAAGTCGCATTCGTCGAACGAAGGCGGCCCGGCTCAGGGGCTCGTAGATTTGTTTTTCGCCCACCAGAATCAGGTCGTCGGCATCGGTTTTGCGGTAGCTGTAATGGGCCAGGTTGCCCGTTTCGGTGCAAATGGCGTGCACCTTGGTTACGTATTCGGCTATGGCCATCAGGTAGGGCATGGGCCCGAAGGGTTTACCGCGATAGTCCATATCCAGGCCGGCGATGATCACGCGCAAGCCGTTATTGGCCAAAGTGTCGGCCACTTCGATGATGTCGTTGTCAAAAAACTGGGCTTCGTCGATGCCCACCACTTGCACATTGCCGGTGTCCACGGCTTCGAGAATTTCGCGGGCCGTGCTTACCACCTTGGAAGGAATTTGCTTGGCATCGTGCGACACCACATGGGTTTCGTCGTAGCGATTGTCGATGGCGGGCTTGAAAATCTCGATGTTTTGACGGGCGATTTGGGCCCGGCGAAGCCGACGAATGAGTTCTTCGGTTTTACCCGAAAACATGGAACCGGTGATCACTTCGATCCAGCCGAGTTTTTCGTTTTGATTCACAGGAAGTTCCAAAAACATAGGGCGCAGGTTTTTGTGCGGGTTCAACAATCAATATTTAATTCGTAATTTCGTTGTTACAAAGATAATCATTCGAAAGCACAAACCGCCATGGCCCACGGGAAAAAGGAAATTCAAAATATGTTAAAGGCCGAAATCGTGTTATTGGCCGGACGTTTGCTCAAAGCGGCCGACACGGCCGAGTTTGAAAAGCTGGCAGCGGATTTCAGGAATTTATACCACAAATTGGCAGCCTGGGAATACCTGAACCAATCGGAAATTTTGCCGGACGAGCCCATGGCTTGGGACCGGCTTTTTGGTAAACCCGCCGGGCAAACAGCGCCCCAAAATACCGATGAAACCGACAAAACCGAAATGGTTTCCAATAACGAGCCGCTTCCCGAAAACAATCAAGAAGAGGAAACCGTATTGACCAAGCACAAGGATTTATACCGCCGTTCGGTGCGTTCGCATTTCAAGGAAAAGCACGAAAACAACGAATCCGGAGCCTCCGCCCACCGGAACCTTGGCAGCGAACAAAAACCAGCACGTGGCGGCAATAGGCTCAACATCGGTTTGGCCGACAAAATTGCTCTGCTCAACAATCTTTTTGACAAAAACAACGCGCTTTTCGATACGTTTTTGGACCAAATTGGCCGGGCGCCAACTTATGACAGTGCATTGGAAATTGTGGCCCGCTACCGCGAACAATTGGATTGGAACGGAAAAGACGAATACGAGTTCCGCCTCATCCAACTGATTCAAGCCAAATTCGCCTGATATGGCCGGCAAGCTTAGCTTGGTGCCCACGCCCATAGGCAATTTGAGCGATATGACCTACCGCGCCGTGGAGGTATTGAAAGAAGCCGATATTATTCTGGCCGAAGACACGCGCACTTCGCGCAAACTCTTGCAACACTACGG
>JALWYR010000104.1 GCA_027003085.1 Flavobacteriales bacterium | reverse complement strand
GAAGGGCTCAACAGTATGGCCTACAACCGTTGTATCGGTACGCGCTACTGTATGAACAACTGTCCGTACAAGGTGCGCCGTTTCAATTGGTTCAACTTTGTCGAAGGCGGGGATTATCCCTATTTGTTCGGCGACGAAATCAAACGCATGGTGCTCAACCCCGACGTGGTGGTTCGTCAGCGCGGCGTGGTGGAAAAATGTACCATGTGTGTTCAACGCATCCAAGCCGGTAAACTACAAGCCAAAGCCGAAGGACGCCAACTCAAAGACGGCGAAATTCAACTGGCTTGTGAACAGGCATGTCCTACGGGTGCCATCGTATTTGGCGACACCAATATGCCCGATGCGCGCATCGTAAAACTCTTCGACGACGACCGTTCCTACGGCTTGCTCGAAGAACTGCACACGCTACCCAGCGTGGTGTATATGACCAAGGTTCGCAACAAAGAACATGTGGATTTTGATTTCGGTTTGGAAGCCGAATCGCATGAATCAAATCACGGAGAACATCACAAAGCATAAAACAAAGGTATTATGTATAAAAAATCTGTACGGGGTGAATTAATATTGGGAAATAAATCCTATACCCAAATAACCGAAGATATCCTTCGCCACCAGGAGTCGGAATCCAAGTGGTATTCGGCGCCCAAATGGTGGTGGGCGGCCTTTATCTTTTTCTTCATTCTTTTGGCCATTGGTTTGGGTTATTATGTCCCGCTGACCATTGCCAAAGGTATCGGTATGTGGGGGAATAATAACCAAAACGCCTGGGGATGGGCCATTATCAACTTTGTATGGTGGATTGGTATCGGTCATGCCGGTACGGCCTTTTCCATTTTCCTGTTGGTATTGCGTCAAAAGTGGCGAACATCCATCAACCGTGCGGCCGAAGCCATGACCATTTTTGCCGTTATGGCGGCCGGTTTGTTCCCGGCCATTCACGTTGGCCGTCCGTGGGATGAATTTTTCATTTTCCCTTACGGGCCCAACAGCCGCGGATTGTGGGTCAACTGGGACTCGCCCTTGCTTTGGGACGTATTGGCCATTACCACCTACTTGACCACATCGTTCCTGTTCTGGTATATGGGCATGCTTCCCGACTTTGCCACCATACGCGAACGTAGTACCGGCATCAAGAAAAAGATATTTTCAGCCCTCAGTTTCGGCTTTATGGGCCGGCTCAAAGCTTGGCGCCGTTTTGAAGATGCAGTGATTATTCTCGGTGGCTTGGCTGCTCCCTTGGTAATCTCGGTACACTCCATCGTATCCACCGACTTTTCGGTATCGGTGCTGCCGGGTTGGCACGAAACCATCTTCCCGCCTTTCTTTGTGGTGGGAGCTATTTTCTCCGGTTTTGCCATGGTGCTTACCCTGATGATTATCATCCGGAAAGTCTATAAACTGCACGAATACGTTACCGACGATCACCTGGATGCCATTGCCCGTATTATCATCTTCGTGAGTTTGATCATGGGCTCGGCATATTTGATAGAATTGTTTATTGCCTGGTATTCGTCTAACATTTACGAAGGTTATATTTTCAATGAATCCTATTTGACCGGTGATTATGCCGTTCCTTATTGGGCCATGTTTATTTTCAACGCTATTGTACCGCAATTTTTCTGGTTCAAAAAGGTACGCCGTAATTTGACTTGGTTGTTCATTATTTCCATTATTATCAACATCGGCATGTGGCTCGAACGTTACAATATCGTTATCCCGCCCACGGCCCAGGACTTCCTTCCGGCCAACTGGGGCGAATATTCCCCTACAATTGTGGATATCGGTATTTATTTGGGTACCATAGGTCTGTTCGGAGTAGGCGTATTGCTCTTTATGCGTTACCTGCCCATCATGGCCATGAACGAACTCAAACAACAAGCCAAACGTCAAACCGAAACCACAGTTGAAGCATCGGTATATGACATCTTCGAAAAAAAATTAGTCAAATGAAAAAGTTCATAGGTGTTTACGACGACGATGTGAAATTGCTCAACGGCATCGACCGCATGAACGAAGACCACGTGAAAGTGGACGATGTGGTAACGCCTTTTGTGATCGAAGAACTCTTCGAAAAATTGCACATCCATTCCAATATTCAATTCCTGGCCTTTGTGTATGGTGTACTGGCCGTTATCGGCACATTGGCCGGATTGGTTTATACCTTTGTGATCGATTATCCGCTCAACATCGGTGGAAAACCTAGCTTTTCGCTGGTGTTTGTTATCCTGTTGTTCGTGCTGATGGTACTCACGGTGGTGGTTTTGACCACATTGACCTTTTTCCATCAGGAACGATTATATCCCATGAAAGAATTGCCCTTTGAATATCCGGGTATGCATGTGGACAAATTTGTGGTGGTGGTTCCGGATGACGCCAAGGAAAAAGCCGAAAGCATTTTCCGCGAAACCGGTGCTATCGATATGAAGGAAATTGAAGTGAAAGCTTAAACAATGAAAGTCATGAAAAAAATCATACTCTTACTGATGGGCCTGGGATTTTTGAGTGCATGTAATCACACCCCCGAAAAGCCTTTCCGTGATTTTATGGGTGATTTCGATATGTACTATTCCAAGGCCTACGAAAGTTACAGTACGAATCCTTTGTTCAAGGACGGAAAAACGCTTCAAGTTCCGCCCGAAGGTACCGTGGCACGTGGCAAAAAACCCTATCCGTTTAAAAACAAACTGGCCGACCGCAAGGCCGCCGGTGAAAAATTGGTCAATCCCATTCCCAAAACCAAAAAGAATTTGGAAATAGGGCAACAAAAATATAACATCTACTGTGCCGTATGCCACGGAAAAGACGGCAAAGGCTTTAACACGGCCGACAAAAACACGCTTTACAAAATGAAGCTCTACAACGTGCCGCCGGCCAACCTGAACACGGATTTGGTGCGTGGTTATCCCGATGGCGAAATCTATCACGTCATTACCATGGGCTCAGCCATTATGGGCGCCCATGGCAGCCAAATCAAACCCGCCGACCGATGGCGTATCGTGCATTACATCAAAAACGGATTTAAAGTAAATTAAGCAGTTATGGAACGTCAATTTGTGTTTACCAAAAAACTGAAAACCATTAGTTTGGTCCTGATACTTATCGGCTTGCTTGCCGGAGTGGCCGCCTTTTTTACCGATAAGGAACGTGCATGGTCGTCGCTGCTGGTGCATAACTATTTCTTTTTGTCGTTGGCGCTAGGGGCCGCTTTTTGGATGTCCATTCAATACATCACCGAAGCCGGATGGTCGGCCGCCTTTAAGCGTGTGCCCGAAAGCATGACCAATTACCTGCTCTACGGCTTTGTGTTTATGCTCATTATTGTAACGCTGGGCGTCAAAGTGTTGTATCCCTGGTCGGATCCGGTGAAACATTTCGGCGAAGAATATAAATTCATCGCCCATCATTTGCACCACAAAGCGCCTTATTTGAACCTTACGTTCTTTGTTGTGCGTTTGTTCGTCTATTTTATTGTTTGGTATCTGACCATCAAAGTCCTGCTTAATCTTTCCAAAAAAGAAGACAACGATAAGGACAATGCACTGGTCTATTTCAATAAATCGCGATACTATTCCCGCGTTTATATTTTCAGTTTTGCATTGACCTTTATCTTCGCCTCGATGGATTGGATGATGACCGTGGCTCCGCTGTGGTATAGCACCATTTTCCCGGTCAAGGAAATCATCTCGGCTTTTGTGCACTCGGCGGCGGTAATCATTCTAATTATCATTTATTTATACCGCCAAGGATATTTTCCGTTTATCAATCCTTCGCACTGGCATGATTTGTCCAAATACATTTTTATGGGCTCCATTCTGTTCGGATATGCTTGGTATTTCCAATACATGCTGATTTGGTATGGCAACATTCCCGAAGAAACCGAATACTATTTTGTCCGTCGTTTCGAATTTTCGGAACCCTTGTTCATTTCGGTTATCGTATTCTCGTTTGCCATCCCCTTTGCCATGTTGTTGTGGAACCGGTGGGCCAAGAATTACAAGGTTTTGGGTGCAGCCGCCGTCTTTTTCCTGATAGGAAAATACATCGAACACTATTTGATGGTATATCCCGAAACCATGAAGCATCCGGTTTACGGCTGGATCGAATTGGGTATGTTGCTCGGCTTTACCGGCTTGTTTATGTTTGCCGTGTTCTCGGCCATGGCCAAGCGCCGCTACATCCTGCCGGTCAACCACCCGTATTTGGAAGAAAGCTTATTCCATCATATTCCGCACTAAGCGTGCCGGAATTACAAAAAACAAAACCGCCTTCGTTACCGGAGGCGGTTTTTTTATGTGTTAAAGGTTCATCGCCACTCACGTCTGAATCACACCCGGATTAAAAGGTTCCGGTGGGCGGTGGTCGGCCGTTTGGATGCCTTCGGAAATCCACCGGCGGGTTTCCACGGGATCGATAATGGCGTCCACCCAAAGCCGCGCGGCGGCGTAGTAGGGCGAAATTTGTTCGTCATAGGTTCGCTGGATGTTTTCCAACAGTTTGCGTTCGGTTTCCGGGTCGATGGTTTTGCCTTGTTTTTTGAGCCGGGCTTCTTCGATTTGCAGGAGCACTTTCGATGCCGATGCGCCGCTCATCACCGCAATTTCGGCCGTAGGCCAGGCCACCATAAAGCGCGGGTCGTAGGCCCGGCCGCACATGGCATAATTACCCGCTCCGTAGGAATTGCCCACCACCACCGTAAATTTGGGCACCGTGGAATTGCTTACGGCTTGCACCATTTTGGCGCCGTCCTTGATGATGCCGCCGTGTTCGGCACGGCTGCCCACCATAAAGCCCGTAACATCTTGCAAAAAAACAAGCGGGATGCCTTTTTGGTTGGCCGTCATGATAAAACGGGCCGCCTTGTCGGCCGAATCGGAATAGATGACGCCGCCCACTTGCATTTCGCCACGGGCATTGCGCACCACCGTGCGCTGATTGGCCACAATGGCCACGGCCCAGCCGTCGATGCGGGCATAGCCGGTGATAAGGGTTTTGCCGTAATCGGCTTTGTATTCATCGAAACTGCCGGCATCCACCAGCGTTTCCAAAACCTCATACATATCGTAGGGTTCGGAGCGTTTGACGGGTATCAGTCCGTAAACATCTTCGGGTTTGCGGGCCGGCGCTTGGGGTTCGATGCGGTTAAATCCCGCCCGCACGGGTTCCTTGATTTTACGCACAATACGCCTGATTTTGTCCAGCGCTTCGCGGTCGTTGGCCGCCTTGTGGTCCACCACGCCCGAAATGGCGGTTTGGGTGGTGGCACCGCCCAGGGTCTCGTTGTCCACATCCTCGCCGATGGCCGATTTAACCAAGTAACTGCCGGCCAAAAAAATACTACCGGTTTTGTCCACAATCAAACTCTCGTCGCTCATAATGGGCAGGTAAGCCCCGCCGGCCACACAACTGCCCATCACGGCGGCTATTTGCACGATGCCCATCCGGCTCATCACGGCGTTGTTGCGGAAAATGCGCCCGAAATGTTCCTTGTCGGGAAACACTTCGGCCTGCATGGGCAGGTAAACGCCCGCACTGTCCACCAGGTAGATGATGGGAATACGGTTTTCCATAGCTATTTCCTGGGCCCGCAGGTTTTTCTTGGCCGTAATGGGAAACCAGGCGCCGGCTTTGACCGTGGCATCGTTGGCCACCACGATGACCTTGCGCCCGTGGATGTAGCCCAGTTTGACCACCACACCGCCCGACGGACATCCGCCGTGTTCTTCATACATACCTTCGCCGGCCAATGCCCCTATTTCCAGTTGCGGACGGTCGTCGTCCAGCAGGTAGGCAATGCGTTCGCGGGCGGTCATTTTGCCTTTGGCGTGTTCTTTTTCGATGCGTTTTTTTCCTCCTCCCAGGGCCACGCGCGCCAGTTTTTGACGCAACTGCGAAACCAGGAGTTTGTTGTGGTCTTCGTTCCGGTTGAACTTCATATCCATAATGCAGCCGTTTGTTCCACCAAGATAAGGATTTTGACGCAATGCATAAAGCGGCCGGTGATTTTTATTTTTTGGGCGTGTCCCTCGCGCCCTTCGGGCGCTCGGGAAACCGGCCCTCCGCTCCAATGTGGCTCGGGCGCTCCGGTTTTTGTAAAGCCGGCACCGGAGTCTTCTTGTCGGAGCGGCGAAGCC
>JALWYR010000103.1 GCA_027003085.1 Flavobacteriales bacterium | reverse complement strand
GCGGTAAGTATGGAAAAAATCCAAGGATATACGGCCGAGGAAGAGCGGCAATTGGACCGGGAATTGAAGGCCCTGCTACGGTCGAGCTACCAAAAAATCGGCCGGAAAGAGCGGGAACTGATACGGAAGGCCTTCGAAACGGCCAAAGAAGCCCACAAACACCAACGGCGAAAATCGGGCGAGGCCTATATGTTTCACCCCTTGGCCGTGGCCAAAATCGTGGCCGAACGCATCGGACTGGGTGCTGTGTCGGTGGCCGCCGCCCTGCTCCACGACACCGTGGAAGATACCGAACTCACGGTGGACGACATCCGGTTGCATTTCGGCGAAAAAATCGCCCAAATCGTGGAAGGACTGACCAAAATCCAAAACATTCCGCTTCAAGCCGACAAGGACGACACTTCGCTGCAAGCCGAAAACTTCCGCAAACTTATCCTTACGCTCAACGAGGATGTGCGCGTGGTGCTGATCAAAATCGCCGACCGGCTGCATAACCTGCAAACCCTGGGCAGTATGCGGCGCGACAAGCAGGAAAAAATCGCGTCGGAAACCTTGTATATCTATGCGCCCCTGGCCCACCGGTTCGGGCTTTACGACATCAAAACCGAACTGGAAGACCTGTCGCTCAAATACCTGGAACCCGAAACCTACCGCAGCATCAAACAAAAACTGGCCGAAACCAAGCAAGAGCGCGAGGCCTATCTGCAACGTTTTACGCAACTTTTGGAACCCGAATTGGACAAATTGGGTATTCCCTACTCCATCACCGGCCGGACCAAATCCATTTATTCGATCTACCGGAAAATGAAAACCAAAAACGTGGATTTCCACGAGATTTACGACATATTTGCCATTCGCATCATCTACAAGGGCGATACGGACATCAAAAAAGACCGGGCGCTTGCGTGGAATTTCTACGCGGCCGTGCAAAACCTGTTTCCGCCCAATCCCGAACGTATGCGCGACTGGCTCAACCGGCCGCGTTCCACGGGCTACGAAGCGCTGCACGTTACCGTTTTGGGGCCCGAAAACCGTTGGGTGGAAGTGCAAATACGCTCCGAGCGGATGAACGAAATTGCCGAAAAAGGTTATGCCGCCCACTACAAATACAAGCACGGGAAAGACGAAACCCGCGAATTGGGCATCGACCGCTGGCTCAACCAATTGCAGGAAATCCTCAACGAACCCGTGGGCAATGCCACCGAACTGCTGGACGACATCCGGCTGAGCTTGTATAGCGAAGAAATTAATGTGCTCACGCCCAAAGGCGACGTTATATCGCTGCCCAAAGGGGCCACGGCCTTGGATTTTGCCTTTCATATCCATACCGACATCGGTATGCACACACGTGCCGCACGCGTAAACGGGCGCATCGTGCCGCTCAATTATGTGCTCAATAGCGGCGAAACGGTGGAGATTATCACGTCACCCCAACAAAAGCCCAAACATTCGTGGCTCAACCTGACCGTTACCGGACGGGCACGATCCAAAATCAAGGCCTTTTTGCGCCGGGAAGAAAACCGCATTGTGGAAGAAGGCAAGGAAACCATCGTGCGGAAATTACGCCATCTGAAAATCGATTTCAACGAAAAAGTGCTGAACGACCTGCAAAAATATTTCAAACTCAAAAACAGCAGGGATTTATTCTACAAAGCCGGCACGGGGGAAATTACCAACGAAAACCTGAAAGCTTTTGCCAAAAACCAGCGGAACGTATTCATCAAACTCCTGCAATCGCCCTGGAACCGGAAAAAACAACCCGAAAAGCCCAAAACTTCCACCGAGCCCGAAATCAACTACGATATGATTGTTTTCGGGCCCGAAGAACAGCGCCTGGACTATTCGTTGGCCAATTGCTGCAACCCGCTTCCGGGCGATGATATTTTCGGCTTTGTTACCATAAACGAAGGCATCAAGGTGCACAAAGTAACTTGTCCCAACGCCATTCACCTGCGTTCGCGCTACGCCCACCGCATCATCACCGCCCGCTGGATTGATTCGACCCGGCAGGAATTCAAAGTCCATCTCAAAATCGTGGGTGCCGACCGTTCGGGCATTGTATCCGACATTACCGATGTGGTTTCGCGTAAACTACAATACAAAATGTCGCACGTGGAATTTGACGACAAAAACGGCGTGTTCGAAGGAAAAATCAGCGTGTATTTGCGCAATACGGCCCAACTGAAAGAACTCACGCTGCGGCTCAAAGAAATCGAAGGTGTGGAAAAGGTCATTAAGCTCTAATTCCGGCTTATGAAAAAAAATGTTAGCATCGGCATTACGCATTTGATTGGGCTTATTCTCCTGGTGATTTTATTGGGCATTTCGAGTTTTTGGGCCTTGCAAAAAGTCAAGCGGATGACCTGCCGCAATTCGCGCAACGAAACCCGTTTGGCCGTGCTGCGGGATAGCTTGAACCTGATGCACGACAGCATCCGGCAGCTGCACGACAGTTTGTATGACACCCAATTGTTTTCATTGGCCAACAATGACGAAGCCCTGGATTATTTGGATAAATATTACGGTGCGCGCAAAGATTGGTATGCTTATGTGCGCGACAAACTTTTAGACGAAAGCCGGGCACATCCCGGCCGGGTTTTTCCCTATGCATCCGTCTACGGGCCTTGGGGCATCAGTAATGTTCGCATACTCAATCACAAATGGTTGATTATGTCTATGTCCGACGGGCATCAATGGGGAGAGGTGCTGATGGAGTATGAGCCGGTGGGAAAAGACAGCGTCCGGTTCGACCGTTTGCGGGCTTTGTTATATCCGCCTGTGGGACAGTGAAATATGGTTTTGGCCCGAAAATTTTTTCTTTTTTTCGTTCTTTCTTTTGCTTGCCCAAAAGAAAGAACCAAATCATTAAAAATGTTTTTTGTTCGGCTTCGCCGAACAAAGAAAAGAGCACTTTTTCAATAAATTTTTCGGGGCGTCATAGGGATAAATTTATGACGCCCCGAAAACCGCGGGCAAAATTTGGCGGGCTTCGCCCTGGATTTCCAAATTTTGCCCGCCTATTTTGGTGAAAAAGATTTTTTTATTCGCTTCGCGAATCTTGGGCTATCTCCTTGGAATCCAATATTTATACTTAGGACGGCGTCCGGTTCGACCGTTTGCGGGCTTTTTTGTATCCGCCTGTGGGGCAGTGAAATAAGGTTTTGGCCCGAAAATTGTTTATTTTTGTCTAAAATCCTTGGAATGAAACGACGATTTATTTTGTTTTTGACGCTCACCGCTTTTGTTTTTGCCCGTTCCGGCGCCCAGGAGTTCGAAAAGCAATTCGGCAACAACGACCGGGTGGATATGGTGGTGGTGACGCCCGATATGTTTTCGCTGATCAACGAAGTGAACGAAAATCCCGAACGGGCGGCTTTTTACAAAAACCTGACCTATTTTGGCACCTTCGGCACCAACGATCCGGCCACCGGAGAAAAATTGACGGCTTTTGCCCGCAGCTTTGTGCAGCACAAACAAATGCGTCTTTTGGTCAGGGTGAAACAACCCGACAAGTTGGCGGAATTCTACTACACGCCAGCCGGTAAACCCGGCTATGCCCGCGAAATGGTATTGATTATCCGTTACCCGCGTTCGCACAAAGTGCGACTATGGCACATCAAAGGTTTGATCAATCTGCGCAAAATCTCCCTCCTGGCCCTGCAAACCACCAAAATAGATACGGACGTGCTCCGCGAAGCGGAGAAGAATGTGGAATAAATTTTTAAAACCGAATTTACCATAAACAAAATTCAGGTCTATTATTAAAAAAACGGAAGCCCGTTAGGGCTTCCGTTTTACAGGTTTAATGCCCGAATAAAATCTCTCTCTCGAATTAATTTTTCATTACAATTACCCGACTCATTTATCCTCGAACGAGTTTTGTTTAATACTTTTGAAAACCGATCTCATATGAACTGCAACAAGAAAAATGGCAAGCAGAATAGCAACAATTAAATTTTTCTTTTTTCCGATAATGTAATAGAAGAGCCAAAAATATGCCGCAAAAAGCAGGAACGGCAAAAGAATGAATAGGATTTTATCTTTGGTTTTCATAGTTTTATAACGAATTTGGATATATCCTCCAAAAATGGAAGTCGTGATTATAAGAGAATTCCCTAAAAAGTGTATTCAAAAAGGTAGCTGCATAAATCATACTCCCTGGTAAATAATATGCATAGGTTGCCGTTACATTAACACCGGTTTTAATACCTTTCCCTAGCACAAAAATTGTCCTAACACCTATATCTACTCCCATCATTTCTTTTCTTTCAACTAAATTATTGTTTTTGAACTGAATATATGACAACCCGAAAACCGGCTCAAATTTTAAGGGCTTATCCAATAACCCGTAATTGAAAAATAATCCGTACTTGTTGATTTGGTATTTGTTGTCTGTTAGTTTATTCTTCATAAAAGAGGATGCCGCCCCTAAATTGATTTGTAAATCATTGGGTAAACGGTAACCTATGCTTCCTTGGAAAAATTCCCCGATGTCTTTCCCCAACCATTGTGCTCCAAAAGTTATTGCTGAGGAGAATTTTGATTGAGCGAAGGAAAATACCGGTATTAATAGTAAGAATACCAAAATAAGTTTTTTCATATTATCTCCTTTTATCAATTCATTCATTAATAGTTTTATATTTTGGTAATTTATACAAATATATAAAGTCAATATATCCCTGTCAAGCCCTTGCTGTATAAAATTTTATTATGGTCTTGGATTGAAAAATTTTCAATGTTAAACCAGTGTTTAATCTTCCCAAATGAGATGTTTTAAAAGAGAGCCGTTTTTCGGCAAAAATTTGTTAGCAGCACAAGGTATTTTTATGGACAATATAGCAATATATAATCAAAATGTTAATATCTTTAACATACAAAACAGCGCAAAATCTCCCTCCTGACCCTGCAAACCACCAAAATAGACACGGACGTGCTCCGCGAAGCGGAGAAGAAGGTGGAATAAATTTTTAAAACCTAATTTACCATAAACAAAATTCAGGTCTATTATTAAAAAAACGGAAGTCCTAACGGGCTTCCGTTTTAATTTAAATCCTGCTTATTTTTAAATTGATTAAAATATTGCCATAGACAATATGAACAAGAGTAAAAAATGACTGATAGGAATTGACTTTTTTAAACCTGAATCCTTTGGACTTTTTATTGCATAATAAACCATAAAAACAAAGTTTACAATAGAGAAAATTTCAAAAAGATACTTTTGTTCAACGTAAAGCCCAAGGATGCTTATTGCTAGTGTAAGAGAAATCAAAATATTCGAAAAAACCAGGATTTTGGAATCGGAATCATTGTTTTGAAAGAGTTTAAATGGAAAAAAGTAAAAAGAAATAATTAGTAAAAGAAAGGTAGTTACATACGTAGGAATGATTGACTCTTTCGTAAAGAAATAAATCAAAACCATTAATGATAAAATGAGATTTTCATTTAAATTTATCTTTTTCATATTTTATAAATTTTATCGACAGTCCCACATACACGAAGCAAACCAAACCGCTACGGTTTCGGCGCCGGTTGCAAGAAAATTCGCCCACTCTATCCAATTGGCGTCATCTAATTCTTGATGAATCTTATCTCTCATACAATCATCCACACAATCGTCAAAATGAGCCCTCGATGCCACATTATTTGTAATCATTTCATGGCTATCGATATCCTGCATTTGATTATGATAAACACTATATTTAATCCATTTAAATTCTTCGAGACTACTTAATAGATACGACTGTTCTGTTTTATCCACAACCTCCGTTTTAATAAAGTCCTTTAAATACTCCATTTTACCAAAAAAGGTAAAGACATCCAAATTTAATATATCTTTCAAAATATCAGCAACAAGAACTTTATCAAATTGATTGGGATATTGATATCCGGATTGAGAAGATAGGAAAATCGCTGTGGATGGATCATATGTGGGGTCATGTGTAATGAGCTTGTATATGGTATTCTCATAATTATGCGCATGGTCTAGCAAATCGTATAAATCTGTCTCCGAATTAATTGGATTCGTATTTTTATATTGTGATACATATTGCTTACCCGTTGTGCATTTTAAATGATACTGGTTTTAATATTATTGATGTTTCTACCAAAGATGAATTTATTGATAAATTGAATAAGAGTCAGAGAAGTAATTTTGGAGAGGATGCGTGTTTTAAATCC
>JALWYR010000102.1 GCA_027003085.1 Flavobacteriales bacterium | reverse complement strand
TTTGGAACTGCCACCACCCGAACCGCTTGATGTGATACGGCCTGTGGAAGAATCGTAATCAAGTGTGGGCTGAATTCCATTATCGTAATTATAAAAATCTGCCGATGTAGCCGTACCACCCGAAATAACAAGGGTGGCGTCATAAACATAATCCACATCCTTTATTTCGATCAACAGTTCGCTGGCCTTGACCGGGTCGTCGAATGTGTATCGAATAATGTAATTGGTGTTGCTTCCGGTATTCAACATATCATTTTCATTGAACCGGAGTTGATTACCAACGACAAAAACATTCATTGCGGTTCCGTGCGTTACATTATTGGTCGTAACGGTTAAATTAGTTGGCGTTTGTCCTATCCATGCACCCGACGTATTCTGGGAATTATAATCCTCACACCGTTCGGTCAGGTCCATTATGCCGTCGTTATCATCGTCCAAATCCACCAAATTGCCAACCCCGTCGTCATCCCTGTCAAAGTAGATTCTGACTCTCACCGTGTCGGTTTTTGCCATCATGGAACAATTTTCATTGTCCGATAGCACATAATAGAATTCATCGTAATCAGCGCCACTTCCGTCGGGCGTATAGGTTATGGAATTACCGCTGTTGAGTGTTGCAGTCCCATGTGAGGGCCCATTAATTATGGAAATTACGGCCAAAGGATCGCCGTCGGGATCCGTATCCGGGCCATTTCCATTGTCCGTCAAGGGATTAAATGTTATGGGCGAACTGAGATCAGAATAAATAATAATATCTTCCGCCCCAACGGGAGCCTGATTGTTAGGCGGCTCGGGATACAAAACCAACGTACGAGCTGCGCCATTACCCAAACTGGCGGGAACCACATCTTGCAAATAATGGATCCTGTTGCCCGAACCGTCATGTGCCGGATACCAAACTTCGACAATCACCGGCTGGTTAGGATCCTGCACCAAACCGAAATGAACCCGGTTTACCTTTTGCGAACCATGACCGTATCCACCGTTCACCTCCTTTAATCCGGACAAATAATTTCCGTTACAGTCCATCAATCGAATGGTTGCCCCCGTAGCATAGCGCTCCTGGCCGGGCCCGGTGTTCCCCGAAAATCCCGCCCACGGACGGTTTTCCATTACATCAACAAAAAGATAGCGGTCATTGTTTGAGGAAAGATTATTTATAAACAATTGATTGGCACCCGAACTTTCATTAACATACAAATCAAGGTCGCCATCGTTATCAATATCCACAAAAGTACATCCTTCGGCATTGCCATGTGCAAAGGGAATGGTGGCTCCCAAACTGAATGTCATGGGAGTTCCCGTTCCATTATCATAATTATTTAACCATAAATATCCATTGGTTCCACCAAGCAAAATATCCACATCACCGTCATTATCCACATCACCGGTGGCTATACCCTCAATGGCCACCCAGTCGTACTCCGATCCGGGATTACCATCATAAATACCTGTTTGCGATTCGGGCAAAGCCACAAAAGTACCGGCGTCGTTCCTATATAATATGTTGCCCCCCGAAGGGCCTTCGGTCCAAAACAAATCCAAATCGCCATCGTTGTCAAAGTCTTCCAACACAACACCTCCTTTGTTACCATTGGGAGCATCGCTTATATCCTGAACCACCGTAAAAACACCTGCACCTCCCTTAAAAACGTCATCACCATTATCTTTGCGCACCACGGCATCTACAAAACCATCGTTGTCGTAATCGGCAACAACCGAATAATCCCCTGCCCACATCCCCGACTGAGGCAAACCTTTGGGGTCGCTATTAGGAGTTACATGCGTAAAATGACCCGTTCCGTCATTTTCCAAAAGGTCGGTCCCGTAATCATGATTATCGAAAATAATATCCAAATCTCCATCCTGATCGTAATCCAACAAGCCAACTCCTTCGGTATTAACTCCACCACTAATATTTGAACTATCGTACACCTGTGGGGTGGTTCCACCTGAACCGTCACCAAATATGTGTGAAACAGGGTCTTGTAGCCGAACCTCAATTTTCAGGTGCCTGTTACGTACAATATCGAGATATCCGTCATTATTCAAATCGCCCCATACCACCGACCGGCCGTCACTTATGGGCATTCCATCGGTCAAACTGGACGTAACATCGGTAAAAGTGCCACCATCATTCCGCAGCAAAAACGAACCATTGCTCGTATTTACCACCAAATCCAAATCTCCATCCAAATCATAGTCGGCCCAAGCATGACCGCCATCCTTATTATTACCCACATTCAGCCCGGGATAGGATGACGTCCCATCTACCCACTGGGCCATAACTCCACTCCAAAACAATATGGCCGATGTCAAAATGAGGACCTTGCGAAACCTTACTGCTTGTTTAAGCGATTTCATTATTAATGTATTTATTGTATTCATAATCTATGTTTTTTCAATTCGAAATTATTCATTAATGTTTTATAAAACAATAAGAACTCCTCTCCCGCTTCATGTTCTCAAAATCGAGTAAATCATTTAAATAATTATTTAAATTATTAGCTATATTACTGCACAACAATTGGTTACAAAAATATTGCACATACACAATATGCATCATTTTTATTTCATTTTTATTCTTCCATTGACAAATATACAAAATGTTTTTTAGATATTACAAGCTCAAAATTAATTATTTTAGATTATTTTCTAGTTTGCTATCTTTTTATTTTGCCGGACGTCGCAGCTTTCATATTTACATAAATTACCATGCCCGGTATGTGTTGACCGATAAATACCGCTTACTTACAACGACTTACAAGAGGTAGAATGCTGCGTAAAAAAGAAATAAAACGCAAAATATAATTATTCGATATCCGCCCGATTATTATCAATAGGCACAAATCGAACTTATCAAAATATATTACATCATTTTTATATTAATTCTAAATAAAAATTTTAAAGTTTAACTTAAATTGATTTATAAATTATATATGCTTTTTAAATTGGTATCTCGATTTCAAGAACAATACATCAACAATCAACACCGGCACAAGCTTTGCCGCACCTCCGCATACTCCTCCAATATCCGCCGCATCACTTCCTCCACTGGCAAAACCTCATCGATCAAAGCCGCCACCTGGCCTATTTCCAATTCCCCTTCGTCCAAATCGCCCTCGAACATACCACGCTTGGCCCGGCCCCTGCCCAACAAGGCACGCAATTGTTCCTCCGTAGGGCATTGACGGTATAGTTCCTGCAAGCGCTCGTAAAATTTGTTCTTAATCAGCCGCACCGGCGTAATTTCTTTCAAAGTCAAATCCGTATCGCCGTCCTTCACTTCGGTAACCACCTGCTTGAACAACCGGTGGGCCGACGATTCTCCGGTGGCCACAAAACGGCTGCCCATTTGCACACCGTCGGCTCCCAAAGCCAATGCCGCCAACACCTGGCGCCCCGTGCCTATGCCTCCGGCCGCCAAAAGCGGCAAATCGATTTCCCTTCGCACCGCCGGAACCAAGACCATCGTAGTGGTCTCCTCCCGGCCGTTGTGTCCGCCGGCCTCGAAACCCTCGGCCACCACCGCATCCACGCCCGCCGCGGCGGCTTTGCGCGCAAAACGGACACTGCTAACCACATGCGCCACCCGGATGCCCCGCTCCTTCAAAAACGGTGTCCATATCTTGGGATTACCTGCCGAAGTAAACACAATACGCACGCCCTCGTCCACAATGATTTGCATAATCTCCTCAATGTCGGGATACAAAAGCGGCACATTCACGCCAAAGGGCTTGTCCGTGGCCCCCTTGGCCTTGCGAATATGCTCACGTAGCACTTCGGGATACATGGAACCCGCACCTATCAAGCCCAATCCGCCCGCATTGCTCACGGCCGCCGCCAAGCGCCAACCGCTTACCCAAATCATACCGCCCTGAACAATGGGATACCGGATGCCGAACAAGCGGCAAATGCGATTATTTGGTCCGAACATAAGCCATAAGTTTTTTCAGGTTATCCAACGAAAAAGCATATTCCTCCGTCTCCATCCGCGCCAAAGCATCTTCCACCAATGTATCCGTATCCAAACGCGCCCACTGCTTTTCCACATAGTCCAACCGGGCCCGGGTTTCGGGATTGTCGGGCGTAAACATGGCGCAAGCATCGTCATGCGGCTGTATCGACACCGCATAGGTGCCCAAAGCCCGCGCCCGCCGGATGATTTCTTTCTTGTCCAGGGCCACCAAAGGCCGCAAAACCAACCGGGAGGTTACGCGCGAAATGGCTTCCATATTTTCCAGCGTCTGCGAAGCCACCTGACCCAATGCATCGCCCGTTACCAAGGCCTGTGCGTCCGTTTGACCTGCCAAACGTCCGGCCAGGAGCAACATAAAACGCCGTAATAACACAAGCCGTAACCTGTGATCGGTATTCCGGGCAATGGCCTGCTGAATGTCCAGCACCGGAACCAAGTGCAAACGAACACCGGGCTGATACACACTGAGCACCCGCGCCAATTCTCTCACCTTTTCCACCGAACGCGGCGATGTGCGCGGTACCGAATGAAAATGCACCAAATCCAAGGCCATACCCCGCGTAATCATCATGGCCGCCGCCACGGGCGAATCGATACCACCCGAAAGGGCCGCCACGCCCCTACCCGACGAACCTACGGGCAAACCGCCCGGGCCGGGTTCGATGCGGTCGTAAATAAAAGTCTGTTCGGGACGCACCTTGACGTGCAAGGTCCAACCGGGACGGGTCAGGTTTACCGGCGCGCCCAAATGTTCCACCACCAGGGCGCCAATATCGGCCGCCAATTCGCGCGAAGTAAAAGGCAACGACTTTTTGAGGCGCCGGGCAGTAACACGAAACGACGTGCCTTCGCCCGGATAATTCGCCCGGGCAAAATCCAAGGCCTTTTCCAAAATCACCTCCCGCCGGCTGGGCACGCTCCACACAGTGTAAAAACCCGTAACGCCCGGCGTGCGGCGCAGAATCTCCTCCACCAGCTCACGCTCCTCCTGCGGCAATGGCTTGCGCAACTCGATAAAAATACTCCCTCCGTGCCGGCGCGAAAAATGCAAATAATCCTTGAAATCCGCCAGTTTGATTTTCAATTGTTCACGCAGCCGGTCGGCAAAAAACTTTTGGTTTTGCCCTTTCAGGTATATCTCCTCGAAATTGACAATGATGATTTGTTTGCTCATCCGTTGGCCAAGTTTGTCCGAAAGTTACAAAATCTACGGCTTACCGGCGTTTGCCCTAACAATGGAGATGCTTTTATACATTATATTATATATTAGGGCGCCCGGCCGCACACGTTCACGCATGCCGCATTGCTTCACATAGGTTCGCACTGCGGCGCGTTCACGCGGCGCCCGCCGCGTGCTCCGCTCAAACGTGCCGGCTGCCCGCACCGGCATTTCGGGGCCGCGGTGCGTGGGGCTTCCTGCCGGTCGCCTCCGCCCGCGGGAAATGCTCGGGCGCACAGCCGGCCCGTAACCGCTGCGCCCGCTGGCGCGACCAAGGCCGGCTTCGCCGTCCTTCAATGTTTGCAGTAGTGGCCAATCATAAACCCGGATGATACAACCGAAGCGGGTTCCTTATTGTAGCCGCGCGATTTATCGCGCAGGAATGGAGTGCCTTTTGGTGTAATGTTGTTTTTTCGCCCGGGCGACAGGAGACACCGGCGGGGCGGGTATCTTTTTGTTTTCCTTGTTCTTTCTTTTGCTCGTCCAAAAGAAAGAACCAAAGAAAAAGACGCTTTTTCAATAAATTTTTCGGGGCGTCATTGGGATAAAAATTTATGACGCCCCGAAAACCGCGGTCAAAATTTGGCGGGCTGCGCCCTGGATTTCCAAATTTTGCCCGCCTATTTTGGTGAAAAAGATTTTTTTATTCGCTTCGCGAATCTTGGATTTTTTCCATCAATACCCAAAGGGCGAGCGGGATATAGTCGGAGTGGGTTTCCCCGTGTTGCCCCCAGTATGTCATTCCCGTACCCGCCTACGCGGGCACAGGCTCCGGCGGGAATCCGGAAAAATAATGTAACATTTGTATTTAGACTCCTCATCAATCCCTTGGGTATGAATCCTCTCCTTCAACATTTGCAATAGGAGAACGATGTCATTCTATATTTGCATCAGGAAATAAACCGTAAAAGAAACGTAAACTTGAAGATGAAAAATGTTAATCGAAAAAAGGAAGGGAAAAGGGGTAAGACTGCTGGCTGTCATTGGT
>JALWYR010000101.1 GCA_027003085.1 Flavobacteriales bacterium | reverse complement strand
ATAGCCGTAGCTATGGCGAGGGTTGCCAATGCCGTTATCGGCAAAAAGAACAAAACTTGGTGTGTATATTTTATGCTTGCTGCAACGCCTGGCCGCAGCCGCCGGGCTGTCCGCTTATATTCGCCTTGGGCCGCGGCGGTTTGCTAAGGGCCGGCTGCGATGTCTCCTCAATGCTTCGGAGCCTGCTCGCCGGCAGCAAACCATGCCGCGCCCCGTCGGCTCATACCGCTCCCATCCCTGGCGCATTTGCAACCCGGAACCAAGAAAACTTGCCTCAATAAACCTCTACTAACCCGGCAAACATTTGTCCCTGCCGCCCGATTAATCGCAGCACATAAAGCCCGGGCGCCAATCCATCCAAATTCATTTCCCCGTTGCGGAGGTAAAGATAGCGCCGTATTAATCGCCCGTGAGGGTCATACAAAGCGGCATTTCGAAAATCCCAAGGTGCAATTACATACACCCGCCCGTGGGCCGGATTGGGAAAGATTTGCACGTCCGCTTGTGCATTTTCCGCCACCGCCGCCTGACTTTGGGCACGGGCCACAAAGGTGTAAACCACGTCCGGGTTGCCATCGCCGAAATCGCTTTTAAACATCACTTGCGTGCCATCGGGCGAAGGCACCGGCATAGGTGATTTCAAATACGAAGCCGCCGTGCTGAAATGATGCCCGAAAAACTCCACCCGCCCCGAACTGTCCAAGCGCACGGCCACCATCAAGCCCGAACGGGCCGCTTCATCCTGACTTACGTAGGCCCAACCCGGACGTTGCAAGTTGCGGCACGAAATATGCCCTTCGCCTCCAAAATCCGGATGATTCGAAAGCACCACACGCTCCAAATGATCCAAATAATACATATTCAACGTGCCCGTAGGCCCCCAAAATTGGACAAATACCTCGTTTCCACTGCTGTCGTAACCGAAATCCCCGTGATTCCCGTATTCGGCAATGCGACGCAAAAATTGCATATCCTGCGTGCGGTAAATCTCCACCCCGTAATGCCCGTTGAAAGGATTGCTTGCCGAAGTGGTATTATGGTCCCACATAATGCCCGTATATTGTCCCGACTGCGACACCGACACCCAATCCACATAATGCGGATAGGTTTCGGCGGAATTGCCCCAGGCACCGGCAAAACGACGGCGCACCACCACCGAATCGGCTTGCAAATCGTAAACCACCACATCCATATCGGCGCCTGCCTGGCAGGCCAAAGCCACAAAACGGTCGTTCCGGTCCATATTGCCTTCGCCCGGGCCCAACATTACGGCTTGGTAATCCGTTTGTGCCGAATCCGAAAGATAAATATGTCCCGCTTGGTAAACCGAGTCGGTGCTGATGCGGTAGTAGCGAATATCGCCATTCTGCCTGAACGACCAAATTTTGTCCGGGTCGGTGTTCGACCAATACGAAGGCCAAATCTCCCCGCCCGGCAAATCGCGGATTTTGTGGTAATCCGTAGCATCATACAAGGCCACGGAATAAAATTTATACATCGTGGCATCGGCATTCCAAGGTTGAATTTTGGCATATTCGTGATGCGGATACCAATCCCATTCCGGCACATAGTCCGTAATGCGCGTCAGCACTACGGGCGAAGGAACCGCCGTGTCGGTAACACTGCCGTAAAGCGCCGGCAAGCCCGGCGTTGTGGCCGTATGGGACTGATAAATCGTATCCACCGGATATTGGGCACGCAAAGCCCAAGCGGTTAGCAAGAGTATAAAAATGAAGGATTTTTTCATTATCGGATTCATTACTTTACTTTATTTCCAAAGGTAATGATAAATTTACTTCTTAATTTTTTCCTATCTTTAATCCACAATTCCTCCTATGGACGCCGAACGTAAATGCCTCTATTGCGGCGAACCCATCCTGGGCCGGGCCGATAAACGTTTTTGTTCAGACAGTTGCCGCAATGCCTACCACAACCAACGCAACCGCGAAACCAACCGGATGATTCGCAACATCAATCGCGTCCTCAAAAAAAACTGGCAAATCCTCACCGAACTGAACACGCACGAAAAAACCCGCGTCCACCGGCAAACCTTGCTCAAAAAGGGCTTCCGCTTCGATTTCTACACCTCCTGTCACACCACCCGCAAAGGCGACACCTACTACTACGTTTACGACCAGGGCTACCTGCGCATGCGCGATTCCGATTTCTACCTTTTGGTAACCAAGTCCCTCGATGTTTGAGCCGGCCGCCGCTCTTTTTTTGACTAACTTTGCAAGCATAAATTTTTGTCGATGACTCCCGAAACTCCATCCCTCCGTGTGGATGTGGAAAAAATTATTCGCAGCCAAAACGACCCGCGGGTGCGCAACCTGCCCCGTCCGGTCATTCGTTTTATCAAATGGTTGATCAAAGAAGACGAAATCAACCGTGGACTGGAACGCTTCGGGCATTTGAAAAACTTTGAATTTGTCGAAGCGGTCATCGATTTTTTAAACCTCAAAATCGAGCCCTATGGAACCGGAAATATTCCTTGGGAAAAGGATTTGATATTTGTGGGCAACCACGCCCTGGGCGGCCCTGATTTTTTTGCCCTGATGCATGTGCTCAAAGACCACTACACCATGGTCAACCACCTGACCAACGACGTGCTCATGGCCATCAAACCCTTGCAGGACTTTTTTGTGCCTGTAAAAATTTTCGGCAAAAATCCACCCGAATACCACAAAATCTACGAGCAACGACTGGCCCGGAAAGGCGTTCCCACCACCATTTTTCCTTCGGGCGAAGTGGCCCGCTATCACAAAGGCCGTTGGGACGACGGCCTCTGGCGAAGCGGATTTGTGCGTTTTGCTCGTCAGTTCCAAAAAACCGTGGTTCCGTTTTTTATTCCCACCCGCAATTCACGGCTTTTCTACAATGTGCACCGCATTCGCACCCTGTTGGGCATCAAAGCCAATTTGGAACTTTTTCTTTTGCCTCGCGAATTGCACAAAATGCGCGGAAAAACCATCCGTATTTGTTTCGGCGAACCCTTACCACCCGAATTTTTCGACGACAGCAAGACCATCCACGAATGGGCCGGCGAGGTAAAAAAAATTGCCTATGCGCTGCCCGAAAAATTCCGCGAGCGATGAGTAACGAATGGCTTGAAATTTACGGTGCCAAAGAACATAACCTCCAAAACATCGATGTCCGCATTCCGCTTTACCGGCTTACGGTCATCACCGGGCTCAGTGGAAGCGGAAAATCCAGCTTGGCCTTCAACACCATCTACGCCGAAGGCCAACGGCGCTATTTGGAAACCTTTTCGGGCTATATCCGCCAATTCCTGGGCGGAATGGAACGCCCCGCCGTGGATAAAATCGAAAACCTGCCTCCGGTTATTGCCATCGAACAGAAAACGGTCAACCGCAACCCGCGTTCCACCGTAGGCACCATTACCGAAATCTACGACCTGCTACGGCTTTTGTATGCCAAACTGGGCAAACCCCACGGCGCCGGACAAGCACCGGCGCCCGACGCGGCAAGCATACCCGCTCTGGTGATTAAGCATTTCCAAGGCCAAAAAATCCATATCCTGGCCCCTTTGGTGCGCGCCCGCAAAGGACACTACAAGGAACTGTTCGCCAAATGGATGAGCCGCGGCTATACGCGCGTGCGCATCGACGGACAAATCACCGAACTGCAAAAGGGACTGAAAGTCGAACGCTACAAAACCCACGACATTGAGCTTGTTATCGACACACTAACGCCTGGCGAACGCAACCGCAAGCGACTCGAACGCGCCGTGCGCACCGCGCTCGAAGTTAGCAACGAGGGCCTTTTGATTCTGACCGCCGACGGACAAACCCGCTTCTTCGGCACTCGCTGGATCGATCCCGAAACCGGCCAAGCCCTGCCCGAACCCGAACCCAATTTTTTCTCCTTCAACTCTCCCAAGGGCTATTGTCCCGTATGCCAGGGCTTAGGCGAGGTTTGGAAGGCCGACCTCCAAAAAATCATCCCCAACCCCGAGCTCAGTATCCGTCGAGGTGGCATTGCCCCCATCGACACCGGCCGGCACCAATGGATCACCCAACAAATCGAACGGCTGGGACATAAATGCGGTTTCGATTTGGACACGCCCATTAAAAAAATTCCTTCCGAGGCCTTGAACAAATTGCTTTACGGCTTCCGGGAGTTTGTCCATTGGTTTTCCGAACTAACAGGCATTAGCGAAGAACACTTGGTGGAATTCGAAGGCATTGTGCCGCTGATCGAAAAGAATTTCAACCAACAACAATACAAATCCCTGCGCCGGTGGGCGTCGGATTATATGAGCCGCGAAACTTGTTCCGCCTGTGGTGGACGTCGTTTGCGTCGCGAAGCCTATTTGTTCGAAATCAACGGAAAAAACATCGGCGATTTGGTCGAAATGGAAATCGGCGAACTGGCCCGTTGGTTCGACGGACTGGAAAAGCATTTTACCCAAACCGAACGGCTTATTGCCGACGAAATCATCAAGGAAATACGCACGCGCATCGGATTTTTGCTCAATGTGGGCTTGCACTACCTCACGCTCAACCGCTCGGCCGCTTCGCTTTCGGGCGGCGAAAGCCAGCGCATCCGGCTTGCTTCGCAAATCGGTTCGGGATTGGTCAATGTGTTGTATATCCTGGACGAACCCAGCATTGGCTTGCATCCGCGCGATAACGAAAAACTCATCCACACGCTCCAAGCCCTGCGCGATGCCGGCAACAGCGTAATGGTGGTGGAACACGACCGCGAAATGATGCTGGCGGCCGACCATATCGTGGATTTGGGCCCCGGCGCCGGCCGCTTGGGCGGAAAGGTGGTGAACCAAGGGCCACCGGAAAAATTTATGCAAAACAACTCACTCACGGCCGACTATTTGGCCGGGCGCACAAGCATTCCCGTGCCCGGAAAGCGCCGCACGGGCACCGGAAAAACCCTTTCGCTCTATGGCGCCACGGGCCATAATCTTAAACACGTGGATTTGCATATCCCGCTGGGCACGCTCACCCTGGTAACGGGCGTGTCGGGCAGCGGAAAGTCCACCCTGATCAACGAAACCCTCTACCCCGCCCTGCGCCAACAATTGCACCGTTCGCTGGACAAACCCTTGCCTTTCGAACGCATCGAAGGCATCGAACATATCGACAAGGTGATCGACATCGACCAAAGCCCCATCGGGCGCACACCCCGCTCCAATCCGGCCACCTACATCAAGGTGTTCGACGAAATTCGCAAACTCTTTGCCCAAACCGTGGAGGCCAAAATTCGCGGCTACAAACCCGGGCGTTTTTCGTTCAACGTCAAAGGCGGCCGGTGCCCCGTGTGCGAAGGCGCCGGGGTGCGCACCATCGAAATGAATTTCCTGCCCGACGTGTATGTTACCTGCGAGGCCTGCCTGGGCAAACGTTTCAACCGCGAAACCCTCGAAGTTACCTACAAGGGCAAAAACATTGCCGACGTGTTGGATATGAGCGTGTCCGAAGCTCTGGAATTTTTCGAGGCCGTGCCCTCCATACGGCGCAAATTGCAAATGCTCCACGATATAGGGCTGGGCTACCTGCGTTTGGGCCAGCCCAGCACCACGCTTTCGGGCGGCGAAGCCCAGCGCATTAAGCTCACGGCCGAATTGGCCAAGCGCGACACCGGCCGCACGCTCTACATCCTGGACGAACCCACCACCGGACTGCATTTCGAAGACATCCGTTTGCTTTTGGGCATCCTCAACCGGCTCATCGACCGCGGCAACACAGTGGTGGTCATCGAGCACAATATGGACGTGATCAAGCAGGCGGATTGGATTGTGGATATGGGCCCCGAAGGCGGCGCGGGCGGCGGACAAATCGTTTTCCAAGGCACTCCCGAACAAATGATGACACTTTCCGATAACCAAACGGCCCGTTTCCTGCGCCAGGAGTTGGGATGATATTTTTTGGGCGCCCGGGCGCTAACGTTCGCACACGCCGGCGTCCTTCGCCTCCGGCTTGTCCGGCGGCGTGCTCACGTAGCGCCCGCCGCGTGCTCCGCTCAAACGGGCCGGCTGCCCGCACCGGCATTTCGGATGCCGCGGTGCGTGGGGCTTCCTGCCGGTCGCCTCGTATGTTTGTAGCATGAAAAATTTTATAATTTTGTTTACATCCGAAACAAAAGGGAAAGAAGGTAAGGACCCCGGTCGACCAGGTACGTTTAACGATACCGTGGCGGAGAAATTTATC
>JALWYR010000100.1 GCA_027003085.1 Flavobacteriales bacterium | reverse complement strand
GTCCGGTAAAATTTCTATCTTTGCTCATAGCTTTTTTGTTTTTTTATTACACAGCAAAGCTACGAGCGAGGGCTGAATTTTTCAACCCTCGCTTTTTATCTTTCTAAAAGTTTACCGGACAACAATGTTAAATTATTTTTGATTTACTACTGTAAACATTGAAGGAGAAAGCCACTTCACAATCCGACCTAACCTTACAAGAAACCAACCCTCTGTGGACTCTGTGAAAATTAACTCTGTGTCCTCTGTGGTTTTAATAATTTAACCACAACAGCGTTGCATGAAGTCAGGCACAGAGTGGCACAGCGTTTTTTATTATCCGGGTTCGCCGGAACGTAGTTTGAAGCGGATATAGGTGATTTTTTTACCCTCGGCCAACCATTTTTGTTCGTAAAAAGTTTGAATGCCCGTAGCTTCGTCGGGGCTATACGGATTGTTGTAAATGTCGGCATGGGCATACAGGATTTCGTGCCCACCGGCTTCCAGGATGCCCAGCGTGTAGCCGTAAAGGAATTCACTGTCGGTTTTCAGGTGCAGAATGCCGCCGGTTTGGAGAATGCGGGCATAGCGTTCCAGGAAAGCGGGTTGCGTAAGCCGGTGTTTGGTGCGTTTGAATTTGATTTGCGGGTCGGGGAAGGTGATCCATATTTCCGATACCTCCCCCGGGGCAAAAGCCCCTTCGATCAATTCGATTTGCATGCGCAAAAAGGCCACATTTTTCAACCCCTCGTCCAAGGCCGTTTTGGCGCCGCGCCACATCCGGGCACCTTTGATGTCGATGCCTATGAAATTTTTGTCCGGATACTTGCGGGCCAGGGCTACGGTATAATCGCCTTTGCCGCAACCCAATTCCAAAACCAAGGGATTGCGGTTGCCAAAAAAATCCTTGTGCCACCGCCCGCGTAGCGGGAATGTCCCATTAATCAATTCCTCGCGACCGGGTTCAAAAAAATGTGGGAATGTTTTGTTCTCGGCAAAGCGTTTCAGTTTGTTTTTCCGGCCCATAAAATGGATTTTTTTCGAATCACAAAGGTAGGGAGATTAAGCGTTTTCCGGTTGCTTTTATTTCTTTGCGGGACAGGTATATTGTTTGCGCTTGGGTATCAGGGCAAAAAAAACATGTTCGTAGTAGTGCCGTAAATATTTCCCCCCACGCTTGCGCACATAGGCGGGAATACTTGCATAAAACGCCCAATGGGCCCTGACGATGGCCCAAGTGTGAGCAGGTTTGCCTTGCAACAAAAAACGCAAACCGGCCACGCCATCCAAAAACAAACGGACGAAAATGACGGGAAAAACCAAAACGCCCGGCAGGTTTTTCAGGAGCATGCGCAGGTTGTTGCGGAAATTCAAGAAGGTTTTATGCGGGTGTCCGTAGGCCAAACTTCCGCCGCCGGCATGCCAAACCCGGCTTTCGGGTTCATAGACCAATCGCCCTCCCGCCCGCCGCATACGCCAGCACCAATCGATTTCTTCCTGATGCGCAAAAAAATCTTCGTCGAATCCGCCGGATGATAGAAAGTCCTCCTTGCGCACCAGCATACAAGCGCCCGAAGTCCAATGCACATCATAGGAGCGATCGTATTGTCCGGCATCTTTTTCGCGCACTTCGCCCACCCGGCCCCGGCAATAGGGATAACCGAAAAAATCCAGGAAACCTCCGGCGGCGCCGGCATATTCGAAACAATCCTTTTGATGATAATCCAAAATTTTGGGTTGCACCGCCACAATGCCGGGCTCCGAAAGCAAACGGCGGCGCAGGGGTTCCAGCCATCCCGGGCTCACTTCCACATCGGTGTTGAGCAAAACGGCATAGGGCTCGTTCACTTTTTCCAATCCGCGGTTGTAGCCGCCGGCAAAGCCGTAGTTCTGGTCCAAGTCGATGCGGGTTATATCAGGAAAATGCCGGGCCAAAAAAGTCCGGCTGTCGTCGGTGGAGCCATTGTCGATAACATACAAGTGTGCGCCGGGCGTATTTTTTACCAGCACGGGCAGGAATTTTTCCAACCAATGCCGTCCGTTGTAGTTGAGCAGCACAACCGCCGTGTCGTATGCCTTGGATTTATGCAAAGCGTGGTAATTTTTTCAGAAATTCGGTGCGTCCGTCGGGATGCACACGACAAAGATAGTGTTTCCGCCCGTTGCTAATCATCAGGTAAGGTGCGCCCAAAACCGTGTTGTAGCGGGCGGCTTGGTTGAGCGTGTCCGGTGTGAGATTTTGTTCGGGCCGCTTGCATTCCACCAGCATAAAGGGCTGGTTGTGGCGGTCGAATACCACGATGTCGAAACGTTGGGTGCGGCCGCCCACACGGATGGCTTTTTCCAGCGCTATAAGTCCTTGCGGATAGCCCGCCGCCACCAGATAGCGGGCCAGGTGTTGGCGCACCCACTCTTCGGGTGTGAGCCGGACGCTTTTCCGCCGGAAAGGGTCGCGCACATACCAAAGCCCTTGACGCACGAACACCGCGTCCTCTTCCAGGGGCGGAAAATCCAAAGCAGGATAATCGGGCTTCACCGGTATCAGCTTTTGGCTTCCACGATCAGGCCTTCGCCAGTTTGGCGGACGTCGATCAAATCCTTTTTACGCAGCCCTTTGACGGCTTTGTCCCATTTTTTGTTGCTCAAACCCGAAGCGGCTTTAAGTTCTTCCAATGGCCGGGGTGATTGTTTTTTGAGCAGTTCCCAAATGGTTTTTTCGGCTTCGGAAAGTTCCACGGACTTTTTTTCGGGACGCATTTGCGGGAAAAAGATAACTTCCTGGATGCTGTCGTTGTCTGTAAGCAGCATGGTCAGCCGGTCGATGCCTATGCCGATACCCGCCGTAGGCGGCATGCCGTATTCCAGGGCGCGCACAAAATCGTAGTCGATATACATGGCTTCGTCGTCGCCTTTTTCGGAAAGCCGCAATTGTTCTTTGAAGCGTTCCAATTGGTCGATGGGGTCGTTGAGCTCCGAATAGGCATTGGCGATTTCCTTGCCGTTGACAATGAGCTCGAAACGTTCGGTCAGGCCGGGTTTTTCGCGGTGTCTTTTGGTCAGCGGGCTCATTTCCACCGGATAGTCGATAATAAAAGTGGGTTGAACGTAATGTTTTTCGGCAAATTCGCCGAAAATCTCATCGATAAGTTTGCCTTTGCCCATGCTTTCGTCCACTTCCAAGCCCAAATCCAGGGCGATTTGCCGGATTTCGTCTTCGGATTTGCCGTATAAATCATAACCCGTATGTTCGCGGATGGCGTCCAGGATGGGCACGCGCGGATAGGGCGCTTTGAAGTCGATGATCCGGTCGCCCACCTTCACTTTGGTGTCGCCGTTGTTTACTTCGCGTACCACGGTTTCCAGGAGTTCCTCGGTAAAACGCATCATCCAGCGGTAGTCTTTGTAGGGCACGTAGAGTTCCAGCACCGTAAATTCGGGGTTGTGGGTGCGGTCCATGCCTTCGTTGCGGAAGTCTTTGGCAAATTCATACACGCCGTCGAACCCGCCCACAATCAGGCGTTTGAGGTAGAGCTCATTGGCGATGCGCAGGTAGAGCGGAATATTGAGTGCATTGTGGTGGGTAACGAAGGGGCGCGCTGCCGCGCCACCCGGAATGGGTTGCAGGATGGGCGTTTCCACTTCCAAGTAGCCGTGCCGGTCGAAAAAGCGGCGCATGGCGTTGATGATTTTGCTTCGTTTGACAAAGGTTTCCTTGACGTGGTCGTTGACAATCAGGTCCACATAGCGCTGGCGGTAGCGCAGTTCGGGGTCGGAAAAGGCGTCGTGCACCCGGCCCTCGGCATCCACTTTGACCACGGGCAGCGGACGCAGGGCTTTGGCCAGCACTTTGAGCTTGCGGGCGTTCACGGTAATTTCGCCTGTTTGGGTTTTGAACACTTCGCCGCACACGCCGATGATATCGCCCAAATCCAGCAGCTTTTTGAACACTTCGTTATACAAACTTTTGTCCTCGCCCGGGCAGAGTTCATCGCGGTTGAAATAGACCTGAATACGTCCGTGGCCGTCTTTGAGCACGGCAAAGGAGGCCTTGCCCATAATGCGGCGCGACATGATGCGGCCGGCGATACACACTTCGCGGCCTTCGTATTTATCGTAGTTTTCCAGGATATCGCTGCTGGTGGCCGTTACGGGGAATTCCTCGGCCGGATAGGGTTCGATACCGGCTTTGCGGAGTTTTTCCAGGGCTTGGCGCCGTTGGATTTCCTGTTCGGAAAGTTTACGCGTCATAGAGCATCGGAATTTGCACAAAGATACGACATCCATACTATTCGTTGGCGGATTGTTCCGGGCGCTCCGAACGCCGGCGCCCGGGCGCCCGAAAATTATCCGCCCGGATTGATTATCTTCGTAAGTAGGATTCGGCTTATTCGCCTATGAAAAAACTGTTTGTTACCGGACAAGGAAAAATACGGAAACACCTGCTTTGGACTTTGGCGGCGGTATTGTTTGCGGCCTTTTATTTTTCGCTGCCCGAGCCCTTGTTTCGCACGCCCTATGCCACCGTGCTTTACGACCGCCACGGAAAGATGCTGAGTGCCAAAATCGCCCGCGACGGCCAGTGGCGATTTCCACCGCCCGACAGTGTCCCCTACAAATTTCGCCAGTGTATTCTGCAATTTGAGGATGCCTATTTTTACCGGCATCCGGGTGTAAATCCGGTGTCGCTGGTCAAGGCCTTGGCGGCCGACGTCAAAGCCGGAAAAATCGTGCGGGGCGGAAGCACACTGACCATGCAAACCGTCCGTTTGGCGCTGGGGAAAGGACGGCGAAGTATCGGGCGTAAGTTGTTGGAAATGATATTGGCCCTACGGCTCGAATGGCGTTATTCCAAGGATGAAATTCTCAAATTGTATGCCGCGCAGGCACCTTTCGGCGGCAATGTGGTGGGATTGGAAGCCGCTGCTTGGCGTTATTTCGGACGTCCGCCCGAAAAACTTTCCTGGGCCGAATCGGCCACTTTGGCCGTATTGCCCAATGCACCGGCCTTGATTCACCCGGGGCGCAACCGCACACTTTTGCTTCGCAAACGCAACCGTTTGCTGGACAAACTTTACAAGCAACACATTATCGACAGTTTGACCTGTGCATTGGCCAAGGAGGAACCTTTGCCCGGCAAACCCAAGCCCTTGCCGCAATTGGCCGCCCACTTGCTGGAAAGGGCCATAGCGTCGGGTTACGAAGGCCGGCGGATACACAGCACCATCGACAAAACGCTTCAACAAAACCTGCGGCAAATCGCCCGCAGGCATTACCGCTACCTCTCTGCGGCCAAGGTGTTTAACACGGGTATCATTGTGCTCAACACATCCACGGGCGAAATACTGGGTTACTTGGGCAATGTGCCCGGGCAGGACGTTCCGTCGCATGCGGTGGATATGGTGACGGCGCCACGCAGCACCGGGAGCATTCTTAAACCTTTCCTGTATGCCCGCGCTTTGAAGGACGGGCTTATTCTGCCGCGCAGTTTGTTGCCGGACATTCCCACCGAAATTGCCGGCTATCATCCCAAAAATTTCGACCGCACATATAGCGGTGCCGTGCCTGCCGGCGAAGCCCTGGCGCGTTCGTTGAACGTGCCGGCGGTGCGGCTGCTACAAACCTACGGGGTGCAACGTTTCCTGGACGATTTGCACCGGCTTGGACTAAGCACCATTCAACGGCCGGCGGAGCATTACGGACTGAGTCTTATCCTGGGCGGAGCCGAAGCCCGGCTGGACGAAATTACGGGTGCCTATGCATCTATGGGACGAGTGTTGATGCGCTACAACCGGACGGGCACTTACGACGGGGCGGATTATTACGGCCCTGTCTTTGTAGAACAAACATCCCGGAAGTCCCGGCCGAATCAAGATGATATTTTCGGGGCCGAAAATATTTGGTTTGTGTTCAAAGCGCTGTCGGACAAAGACCGGCCGGTGGAGGGCGAGGATTGGAACATTTATACTTCGGCGCGTAAAATCGCTTGGAAAACGGGCACCAGTTTCGGCCATCGCGATGCGTGGTGTGTGGGCGTAACACCCGGTTATACCGTAGGTGTGTGGGTGGGCAATGCCACGGGCGAAGGCCGTCCGGGCATTACCGGAACCCGCACGGCGGCTCCGTTGATGTTCGATGTTTTTAAAATCCTGCCGGGTAAGTCCTGGTTCCAAAAACCGGAATTGGCCATGAAAAAAGCCCGCGTGTGTGAGGAAAGCGGATTTTTGGCTTCGCCAAAATGCCCGCATGTGCGCACCGAATTTATTCCGGGCAACGGCGAGCGTAGCCGTGTGTGTCCCTATCACATCACGGTGCATTTGGACAGCACGGGGACCTACCGTGTAAACAGCCGGTGCTATCCGGTGAATAAAATGATCACGCGCAACATGTTTATTTTGCCGCCGGTGATGGGATGGTATTATCGCCGTCGCCATCCGGAATACCAAGGCTTGCCGCGGGCCTTACCCGGTTGTAGTGATGATGCGGCTGCCATGGCTTTGGTGTATCCGGTGCGCCGGGCAAGGATTTTTTTGCCGCGCGATTTGGACAGCATCCGCCAAAAAATGGTGGTGGAAGCCACACACAACGACCCGCAAGCCGTAATATATTGGCATTTGGACGGCAGATTTATACGAAGCACCCGGGGTCGGCACAGGTTTGAACTTTATGTTACGCCCGGGCATCATGTGCTCGGTTTGGTGGACAGCTACGGGCATGCATTAAAACGGCATTTTGAGTTGGTGGACAGGCCGGAATAGTATAATTGGTATCCGGTTGTAAAGTGATAAATACATCCGGGATAAAAAAATCAAATCCGGAAAATTCGCTAAAACATCCACACCACCGCCATACCCGTAATACCCAACAACCAGCCGGCCAACAATTCGCCCAAACTGTGGGCCCGCAGAAAGTAGCGCGAAAAGGCCAACACACCCGTAAGCAATACCCATGCGGCAATCCATGGCAAAATGTTTTCCCGGTGCACCACCGACCAATGCATCAGGAACACCAAAGTGCCGCCCGTGGCCAAAAGGTGCAAACTGGGTTTGCGGCGGGTCATAAGATTAACAGCCGCCGTAAGCACCAAACCGATGCTTATGCCCAAAAAATACCGGGGCGGCTCCTGTAAACCGGGATTATGATGCATGGCACGCCACAGAAAAAAATAAACCATTGCCATTAGCAGGGTGAAATAGATGCGTGCCCGCAAATCGTTCAAAAAAAACGAACGCAGGATTTTGAGATTATACAAAATCATTTGCAGCAGCAAGGGCACCAATATGGCCGAAAGGAAAATTAACCGTAACAATTTCAGGTGGTCGAAAAAATAAAAACTGCTCACCGAAAAGTAGAGCCAAACCGTGTAGAAGGGAATAAAAACCGGGTGAAAAAGCACCGACACTATCCACGTGAGCCATTCCAAAATATGTTTGCCGGTGTGGATTTGTGCGGGGGTCATAATTCTTTGCGTAGGCGTGCCGGGGGTATGTTGAGTTGTTCGCGGTATTTGGCCACCGTGCGGCGGGCGATTTTATAACCCTGCTCTTTGAGCGCTTCGGCCAGTTGTTCGTCGGTCAGGGGTTTTTTCTTGTTTTCGCGTGCTACGATTTCTTTGAGAATTTCCTTGATGCGTATGGTGGACACTTCTTCGCCTTGTAGGGTTTCCATGGCTTCGGAAAAGAATTCTTTGAGCAATTTGGTGCCGTAGGGCGTGTCCACGTATTTGCTGTTGGCCACGCGCGACACGGTGGAAATGTCCATATCGATACGTTGGGCGATGTCTTTGAGAATCATCGGTTTGATTTTGCGCTCATCGCCCGTAAGGAAATATTCCTTTTGGAAATCCACAATGGCCCGGATGGTTTTTTCCAGCGTGTTGTAGCGTTGGCGGACTGCATCGATAAACCAACTGGCGGCGTCCAATTTTTGTTTAATAAAAGTGATGGCATCGCGCTGGCTTTTGGTTTTGTTTTTGGCCAGCTTGTAACCTTCGAGCATTTCCTTGTAGTGCCGCGATACGTGCAACTGGGGCAGGTTCCGTTGGTTGAGTTCCACCACCGGATATTTGTTGCCGTCGGGGCCTTCTTCGATGCGCACCTTAAAGTCGGGCACAATGTGGGTGGTGATGCGCTGTCCGCCGAACGAACCGCCCGGTTTGGGATTGAGTTTGCGTATTTCGTCCAGGGCTTTGCGCAGGGTTTCTTCGTCGATTTTAAGGCCCGAAAGGATTTTGCGGTAATGCTTATGCGTAAGTTCGCGGAAGTAGCGTTCCACGATGCGCAGGGCGATTTTCCGTTCGGGTGTTTCGTCTTTGCGCAGCAATTGAATACGCAAGCTTTCGCGCAAGTCGCGCGCGCCGATACCCGGCGGGTCCAACAGCCATATTACGTTTTTGAGGATGCGTTCCACATCCTTTTCGTCCACCAGCAAACTTTCGTTGAAAGCCAAGTCATCGGCTATGTCCATCAGGTCGCGGCGCAGGTAGCCGCCGTTGTCCAGATTACCGATGATGTATTCGGCGATTTTGGTTTCGGTTTCGTCCAACCCGAAGGGAGCCAGCTGCTCCATCAGATATTCGCGGAAAGTCTTGCCCGCGGCCAGGGTCATTTTGTAGTCGTCATCGTCGTCGGGCGAATAGTTGGAAATATAGGTTTTGTAGTCGGGCGAATCGTCGTTGTTGATGTATTGGTCCAGTTCTTCGAAGGCCTTTTGTTCCCATTCTTCGCGTTCGCTCCGGGCTTCATCGGCCGGGTTATCGCCGGGCGGAAAAGAAGGGTCATCAATGATTCCCTCGTCCAAAGCGGGGTCGTTTTCGCCGGCGGTATCGGGTCCGGGTTCCAGGGCGGGATTATCTTCGATTTCCTGCTTGACGCGTTGTTCGAAATCCACGGTGGGCAGCTGGATGAGTTTCATCAGCTGGATTTGCTGCGGGGTGAGTTTTTGCAGCAATTTTTGTTGGATGGATTGTTTGAGCATAGATCCCGCGTATGGCGTTGAGTATGCAAATATAACGAATGTGTATCATTTTTTTGAACCAAGGATTTTTTGGGCGCCTTCCCGCACTCATTCACACATGCCGCATCGTTTCACTTTGTTCACGCTGCGGCGTGTTCATGAGGCGGGAACCGGGCTGTCCGCTCAAATGCGGCTCGGGGAAGGCCGGTTTGCCAAATGCCGGCGCCGTGGTCTCTTGCGCTGCGAGCCCCCGCCGCCGGCGGCAAACCAAGCCCTTCCCCCACGCCGCATAACCGCTTCCATCCCTGGCGCGATAATAAGGTGCGCGCGATAAATCGCGCGTCCACAATGGAACATTCCGCCTTGAATAAAACATCTGGGTTTATGTTTGTCCACTACTGTAAACATTGAAGCAGCGTATCATTTCGATGAAGCGCCCGAAGGGCGCGACTGAGAAATCTCGACACGGATAATTCATTCAAGGCGGAATGTTACGTTCCTATTGCCCAATCCGCGAAGCGATTCCTCGGCATTTTGCCCTGCTTACGCCGGCAAAACTTTGCCGGAATGATAACGTTCGCCTACTTTAAACATTGAAGGCGAAACCACCCGCGGGTTTGTCGCAGGAATGTCAAAGAAAGGCAAACCGGAGCGTCCGGATTCCCGCCTTCGCGGGAATGACAAATAGAATACCCGAGGAGACCGAAGGGCTCCGAGGGCCGCGAGGAGACGCCGCAGGCGGCTCCGAAGCATACGGAGCGAGACCGTCAGGGCTCGCGGAGGGCGGAACAAGACAAGGCGCGGATTTCGTCCGGGCCTGTGGAAGCCGCAGGCTTGTGGAGCCACGAAGGCAGACCGCTGGGCTGCCAAAGTGCCGGAGGGAGACAAGGCGTGGGTTTTGCATTGGCCGTTTGGAAGCCGAAGGCTCCCGGAGGAGCGAAGTGAGACACCGCAGGTGGCTCACGGAGCCCAAAAAAATCAAAAGGAATGAACCTTATCCCCTCACGCCTTCCCCGGCTCCCAGTCGCAATTGATCCATTCGTCGTCCAGGGTTACACCTAATTTGCGATAGAACGCAATGGCCGGCGTGTTCCAATCCAACACCTGCCAGCGCACCCGCTTGCAGTCGTTGCGCAGGGCAAAGTCCAAAACCTTGTCGAGCAGGGCCCGGCCGATGCCACGCCCGCGGTAGGGTTTGCGCACAATCAAATCGTCCAAATACAAAGACTTGCCCACCCAGGTGTAGTAAACAAAGTAGAACAGCGCCATTCCCACAATTTCGCCCCCGGCGGTTTCGGCCACCAAGGCCTTGAAGTAATCCTTTTCGCGGCGCATTTGCTCCACGGTGTTGGTAACCTTTTCGGGGGCCTTTTCGTAAAGCGCCAACTCCTTGATGAGCTCCAACAAGGCGGGAAAGTCCGCTTCGGTGGCCCAACGTATGCGAAAATCAGGTTCCGCTTTGCTCATTCCGCCAGTTTTTTCCAGCCGATTTTTTGCATATTGCGGTATATCACCGCAGCCGATATCAGCACCAGGGCCGCAAACACCGCCGCCGGTGCGTATTCTTTGAACAAGAATTTACCAATGCCGAACAGGGCCGAAAGCACCATCACCACGCCGGCCAACCAGTTGATAAACAACAATCCGTAGCCCTTGTCGCCCTTCACCTGCGGCAGTTCGGCGGCAATGGCACGCCAACCGATGCCGCCCGGATGCACTTTCAGGTAGAAAGCGTGCAATTTTCGCCGGCTTGTGGGCCGGGTGAGGAAGGTAACCGTGAGCCACCACAGTGTGGACCAGGCCACCACCACCAGGAATATTTTATGATAATCGGTGTCGATATTCCATCCCAGGAAATAGTCCGACAGCAAGAACGGAAGGATAAAATACGGCGCCACCATAGCCGTTATTTCGCTCCACGCATTGATGCGCCACCAATACCAGCGCAAGATCAACACCGCACCGATGCCGCCGCTGGCAATCAGGATGATTTTCCAGGCATCGCTGATTTTGGTTAATTGGGTGGTGATGAGCAGGGCGATAAACATCATCAGAAAGGTGGCGATGCGTGAGATGCGCACATAATATTTTTCGTCGGCACCGGGCCGCACAAAGGGCCGGAACAGGTCGTTGACTATGTAGGACGTGCCCCACACGGTTTGCGATGCCAGCGTGGACATATAGGCCGCAAAAAAGGCCGCCAACATCAGCCCGACCCAACCGGCGGGCATCAGGTCGCGGATGAGCATTACGTAGGTGGCTCCGCGGTCGGTTTCGTGCGGATACATCACCAGCGTTACCAAAGCCGCCAAAATCCACGGCCAAGGGCGCAGGGCATAGTGGGCAATGTTGAACCAAAGGGTGGCAAAGAGCGAATGCTTTTCGTCCTTGGCACTCATCATCCGCTGGGCGATATAGCCGCCGCCGCCCGGTTCGGCGCCCGGATACCAACTGGCCCACCATTGCACACCCAAATAGGTAAACAAAGCCAAGCCCGAAAGTTTAAGCATCTGCATGCCGCCTGCTCCGGTTTGTGCCGCAGCGTCGCCCACCACCGGGAAAAAGTCGAACACCCATTTTACGTCCGACAATGAATTTTTTAAACCACCGATACCGCCCACGTGGTGCACGGCATACACCGCCAGGGCAATGGCGCCGGTCATGGCCATGACAAACTGAAAACTGTCGGTAATGGACACGCCCATCAGGCCCGACAGCGAGGCATACAAGGCCACAAACAGCATCATCAGGGCCACGTAAATCAGATGGGCCGAAAAGTGGAGCCCCAAAATATCCATTTCATGCAAACCCATAAAAGTCAAGTCCGGAAACATCACTTTCAGGATTTTGACCATGGCCAAATTGACCCAGGCAATCACAATGGCGTTCATCAAAATGCCGATATACACAGCCCGGAAGCCCCGCAAAAAGCGCGCCGGTGCGCCTTCGTAGCGGATGGCCACAAATTCGGCATCGGTAAGGATGTGCGCCCGCCTCCACAGCCGGGCAAAGAAAAACACGGTGAGCACGCCGCCAATGACCATGTTCCACCACAGCCAATTGCCCGAAATGCCGTGTTGCGACACCAATTCGGTAACGGCCAAAGGCGTATCGGCCGCAAAGGTGGTGGCCACCATACTGGTGCCGGCAATCCACCACGGCAGGTTGCGTCCGCTGAGGAAAAAGTTGCCCGTATTTTTTCCGGCCCGCTTGGAAAAATAGACCGAAATACTCAAACTGAGCAAAAAATACAAAATGATAATCAACCAATCGACGGCGTGGATTTTCATACCCGTAATTTTTGTATGCCAAGATACTAAAAAGCCGGTGAACAGTGCGGAGCATTTTTCAGGATATTTTTATGCCACGAACGTGTGCGCCGGGGCGCCTAAAAAATTTCTACTAAAAAGCCCCGCCATATCTCCGATTATGCCTACCTTTGCCCGTCGATGAATTGGAAATCGTATTTCGGGGAGTTTCGCACCAATTGGCAACTGGGTTGGCCGGTGATGGTGGCCTATTTGGGACAAGTGCTGGTGGGCCTGGCCGACAACATTATGGTGGGTAAATTGGGGCCTACGTCGCTGGCAGCCATTTCGTTGGCCAACAGCACCATATTTTTTGTGATGGCATTCGGCATCGGGTTTTCGTCGGCCATCACGCCCTTGGTATCCGAAGCGCTGGGACTGAAAAACAAAGACCGGATTCACCGGATTTTTTATAACGGGCTCTTGGTCAACGGTTTTATGGGACTTTTGATGATTTTGGCCGTATGGGGCCTGATTCCGGTGCTGCAACGGGCCCATCAACCGCCCGAAGTGCTGCGTATTGCCGTTCCTTATATCCGTATTGTGGGGATTTCGCTGCTGTTTGTGATGCTTTTCCAAGCCATGAAGCAGTTTGCCGACGGCATGGGCTATACCAAAATATCCATGCACGCCATGATTACGGTGAACATCATCAACGTGCCCGTCAGTTATGTGCTCATTTACGGCATCGGGCCCTTTCCGCGTTTGGAAGTTCTGGGGGCCGGAATGGGCTCCATGATAGCACGCTTGCTCATACTGTTTGTCTTTTGGTATTTCCTGGCCCGCGATGAGCGGACGCGGGAATTTGTTACCCGTTTGCCGGCAAGGATTTTGGATTGGGCCATTGTGCGCCGGCTGTTTGCGCTGGGGTTGCCTTCGGGCATGCAGTCGGAATTCGAAATGGGTATTTTTACGGCCACGGTTTGGCTGGCCGGGACTTTGGGCACCTTGTCGCAAGCGGCCAATCAAATCGCCTTGCAAATGGCATCGATGACCTATATGGTTTTTGTGGGCTTGGGTGTGGCGGCCACCGTGCGCACGGGCTACCGGATGGGGAAAAAGGATTTTACGGGGCTCCGGCATGTGGCTTTGTCGGTGCTGCTGCAAGCGGCCATCACGGGCTTGGTTATCGGCGTGCTCTACATGCTCTTGCGGCACCAATTGCCGTGGATGTATTTGAGTGCCAAACATGTGCGCGACCAAGTGAATCCCCACGACGTGGCCCGCTTGGCTTCGGGACTTTTGGTCATTGCCGGACTGTTTCAAATATTCGACAGCATCCAAGTGGTGCTCCAAAGCATTCTGCGCGGAATGCAGGATGTCCGGATTCCCATGTTCCTGATTTTTACGGCCTACTGGTTGGTGGGTTTTCCGGTGGCTTGGTTCTTACGCGGCCCTTGGGGTGTTTACGGCATTTGGGCCGGACTTTTGGCCGGATTGGGCACGGCGGCCCTTTTATTATTCGTCAGATTTCAATATCTTTCAAAAAAATTTATCCGCCATGGAAATGCCTAAATTTCTCATAGCCGACAACCTGGATTTTCCCGACGATATTTTTGTGCTCCACACCGAATATCCGCGGTTTTTGCTCAATGTGATCACCGAAGAAGTGGAATGGCTGGACGACATCCCCGAAAAGGATGCCCTGGAAAATCAGGACGAATTGATCCGGTTGGTGCAACAGGCCTTTGAATTCTACGACAACGAAATGGAAAAATACGAAACCGACTAAGTATGGGACGTGGCAAAAAAACATTGAAGGATTTGTCGGATTTGGGTGGATTGGTCTATTCCACCGATGCGCAAACGCGCCAAGAAATCCAACGCCAGCAAAAAGCCGGCACCGTGCTCGAAGCCCGGTTTTCCAAAAAAGGCCGTGGCGGGAAAACCGTAACCGTGGTTACGGGATTTCCGGGCACCGAAGCCGAACTCAAAGCTCTGGCCAAAAAAATCAAATCCCGCTTGGGCGTGGGTGGTAACGTAAAGCAGGGCGAGATGATCATCCAAGGCAACAACCGCGACAAGGTCATCGCCCTGTTGGAAGCCGAAGGCTATAAAGTAAAGCGCGTGGGGGGCTAAAAACATCCGGCTTATTTTTTTATTGTAACTTGCAAAACATTTTAATCCTAAAATCATGGCAATCGAAAAAAATCAAGTGGTCGAACTGGAATACACCCTGCGCGACCCCAAAACGGGTGAAATTTTGGATCAATCCCCCGAAGGTAATCCCTTGAAATTCATCACCGGCGCCGGTCAAATCATTCCCGGCTTGGAAAAGGAAATTATGCAAATGAACTGCGGCGAAAGCAAGGAAATACTGGTCAAGGCCGCGGATGCCTACGGCGAAGTGAATCCCAATGCCTTCCAAACCGTCCAAAAATCACAATTAAGCAACCTGCCCGACCTCAAAGAAGGCATGGTGCTTTCGGGTCAAGACCCGCAAGGCCACCTGATCACCGTGCGTGTGCACAAAATCGAAGGCGAAAATGTTACCTTGGACCTCAACCACCCCATGGCCGGCAAGGATTTGCTTTTCGAAGTAAAAATCTGCAATGTGCGCCCCGCCACCGGCGAAGAATTGGCCCACGGCCACGTGCACGACAGCGAGAATGACTGTAATTGCAATCCCGGTTGCGGTTGTAAACACTAATCGTCGATAACGCCTTGCTGCCGGAAATAGGCAATCAAGGCATCGCGAACAATCTGTTCCCTGCCTGCTTCGGGCAGGGATTTTTTTTGGCGGAACAAAGGCCATCCGTCGGGTCCTTTACCCGTGCGTTCGCAATAAGGCGTTAGCGACAAAGCCGCACAAAGGCCCACGTGCATCAAATTGATCTTATCGTCGCGACTGAATTTTTGCGGGCCCATGCCCAGCTCTTGCACCCCAATCAAAAACAACACCGTGTCGATGCCCGGGCGTTCGCCTCCCGTAAAGCGCCGGGCCAAAAAGTCCAGGATTTTTTCCCAATCGCGGCCGGAATTTTCCATCAAAACTTCAATATCATTTTGGCGATGGTAAAAAAGATAAACAAGCCGAAAATATCATTGCTCGTGGTGATAAAAGGCCCCGTGGCCACGGCCGGGTCAATGCCCAAGCGGTGCAACATCAACGGAACAAAGGTGCCCACCATGGATGCGATGATAATCACCGACACCAAAGCCAACGAAACCGTAAGCGCCATTTCCATATTGAAACCATGCAGGATGTGCCCGAGGAAAACCTTGCCCACCACCAGCAAAATGGCCGCCAGTACCAGGCCATTGAGCAAACTGAGCATAATTTCTTTGAGCAAGCGTTTCCACAGGCTGCCTTGCATGCTGCCCTTGGCCAATCCTTGCACCACTATGGCCGACGATTGCACGCCCACATTCCCCGCCGTGGCAGCTATTAGCGGAGTAAAGAAAAACAACACGGCATATTTGTTCAGGGCATTGCTAAAACCGTTGAGCACCGTAACGCTCAAAAAACCACCCAGCAAAGCCACCACCAACCAGGGCAAGCGGGCCTTCATCATCATCCACAGGCTGTCGTCGGGTTCCACCTCGTCGGTCAAACCCACGGCCATTTGAAAGTCTTTTTCGGCTTCTTCCTGGATGTAGTCTACCACATCGTCCAGGGTGATTTGCCCTACCAAATGGCCCAATTCGTCCACCACAGGCACCACAAACAGGTCGTATTTTTTCATCAAACGGGCAACTTCATCGGCCGGGTCGGTTACCTTTACGTAATGAATGTCGGGATTGTAAACTTCTTTGATGGGTGTTTTGGTGGAGGTGGTCAGCAAGCGTTTGAGCGACAACCGGCCTTTGAGCCGGCCTTCGTCGTCCACCACATAAATGGTGTAAACCCGGTCTACATTTTCGGCTTGGCGCCGCATTTCCGACACGGCCCGCAATACGTTCCAGTTTTCGTTTACCTGCACAAGCTCCTTGCCCATCAAACCGCCGGCGGTGTCTTCGTCGTAGCGAAGCAGGTCCACAATGTCCTTGGCGTGTTCGGTATCTTCGATACCGGTGATAACCTCCTGCTTTTGTTCTTCGGGCAAGTCGGCAATCAGGTCGGCGGCCTCGTCGGTTTCCAATTCCTCTACGATATCCGAAATTTCGTCGCTCGACAGGCGTTTGAGAATATCTTCCCGCTTGTTGTCGTCCAATTCGGCCACCACATCGGCGGCTGTTTCGTCGGGCAAAAGCCGGATCACATACACGGCCTCGCCCAAGGGCAAACGGTCCACCACCTCGGCAATATCGGCCGGGTGCAGGTCGCCAATGCGTTCCAGAATGGCCGCATTGTTGCGGCGGGCAATGAGCTCGCCCAATTCCTTGACGATATGTTCAATCCGGTTTCCGCTCACCTTCGTAGAGCTTTTGGTAGAGTTTTACATAATCCTCCGGACGCAATTGCTCGGCTCTTTGGGCCAAAAATGCTTCCGCCCGGTTTATGCGGGGCAAGTTAAGTTTTTTTAAGCTGTTTCTCAAAGTTTTCCGGCGTTGGTTGAAAGCCGTTTTGACCAATTGCACGAAAAGCGTCTTGTCCACCGGCGGAAAACTTTCCTTGCGCACCAACCTGATAACGGCCGATTGCACCTTGGGCGGAGGGCTAAAAACCTGCGGCGGCACGCCGAACAGGTATTCGATACGGAAAAAATTTTGCAGCAATACCGACAATATGCCATAGGTTTTATTACCCGGCGGTGCCACGATGCGTTCGGCCACTTCTTTTTGAATCATAAACACGGCCGCAGGAATTTTTTCCGCCGCTTCAAGCACTTTAAAAAATATGGGCCCCGAAATGTTGTAAGGCAGATTGCCTATAAGGCACACTTGACCTTCGCCCCATTGGTCCGGCGTCAAACGCAAAAAATCGGCTTCCAGGATATGCAGGTGTTGTTCATCGAATTTTTTTTGCAAATAAGCCACCGCCTCCGCATCTTTTTCCACCACCGTGAGCCGTCCGTAACGTTCAAGCAACAAGCCGGTGAGCACGCCCTTGCCCGGCCCTATTTCCAGCACCGACAGGCAATCCTCCGGCAAGGCCTGCACGATTTTACGGGCAATGTTGGCATCGCGCAAAAAATGCTGTCCCAGATGTTTTTTGGGCCGGACGTGCATATTGCTCAGTGTTTTCCGGTGCTTCCGAAGCCGCCGGCACCGCGTTCGGTTTGGTCCAATGCATCCACCTCTTCCCATTCCACGCGTTCGTAGCGGGCCACCACCATTTGGGCGATGCGTTCGCCGTCGTTCACGGTAAAGTTTTCGTCGCCCAGATTGGCCACAATCACTTTGATTTCGCCGCGGTAGTCGGCATCGATGGTTCCCGGGCTGTTGAGTAGCGTGATGCCGTGCCGGATGGCCAAGCCGCTACGCGGCCGTATTTGTGCCTCGAAACCCTCGGGCAGGGCGATATAAATTCCCGTCGGTATCAACGTCCGTTCTCCGGGCCGGAGCACTACGGGCCGGTCCAGGTTGGCGCGCAAATCCATCCCGGCCGAATGCAGGGTTTCGTAGGCCGGCAACGGATGCCGCGAACGGTTTACGATTTTGACTTTTGCCATAAAGTTTTCGGTTTCCCCAAAGATACGAAATCCCTTGGGTGAGCAATGATTTTTTTGGGCGCCCGGTTGTCCCGAAACGCCGGCCATAGAATTGCAGCAGCCATGAACATGAGCTTCCTCGCCAAAAATTCATATTCCCCGTAAACCGGTGGAATCCAAAATACGTTGTAAGTCGTTAATCATCCGTTGTTGCACCCGACGATGACCGCGTTGGGCTTCGATATTTATGTAACGTATGCCATGTTGGCCGCAATAGACCGAAAGGGATCCATCATCGTTTACCGCATTGTTGTTTTGCAACAGGGCATTCCAGCCGCGGGCCGATAGTGCACGAAACAGGAGCGAATCGGCGCAGTAGAAAAAATCGTCGGGGTCGGTTCCTGGTGCCAGGTGAACCTCCGCCGCATCGCCGGCATAGCGGGCGCCGGGCAAGTAGCTTTTTACGGAATACTTTCCGCGGGTGTTGTTGTGCAAAGCCACCACCAGCGCAGCATCATCCGCCACCCGGCGAATGAGAAAGCGGGCAAACCGGGCCACGGCCGTATCGGCTTCGGCGGTGTAGACGCGCGAAAATTCTTGCAAAGTTTTTTTTCGGCCTTTGGGCGTATAAATCCTATTGGGGTCGAAACCATAGCGCCTTCCGTGGAGCCGGAAATGAATGTTGCGTCCGCCCCGATGGCGCAATTCCCATAGCCGGCCATGTCGTATGGCCCGCCGGGCCGCCCTGATGGCCGTGTTCTCGTCGTCGTGCATATTGAACCAAGCAAGGGGCATGGTGTCGAAATCGTAGCGAACGAGTCTGACAGGTGTGTCCCCCAACCGGTAGTGAATTATTTGCCGCTTGGTGAAGCGCTTTGGCGCCGCGCAACGGGTCATGGGCAGCAGCCAAAACATGGACAAAAGCAGGAAAAGCGTTGATTTTCGCATGATGTTTGTCATGAAATTCGGCTTCAATTTAATGATAAATGCGGATTTTTTTCTGAATACCGGATACTTATGACAATGAAGTTGAAAAACTAATATTCTGTTTGTATTTTTTAGAAAAACATTGTATGTTTGCATTGCAAACCACAAAAATTAACGGCCTTCTCATACGCACTTTTTTCCTCCGCACACGCCCCAAGGGGCCATGTTCCTCCGATGTGAGGTTATTATGAGTTGATTGCGCACGGGTATTGTCCGTGAAGAGCCGCCGGCGGTTTTTACCGCATACTTTCTAAGCCGTTTTACTAACCTTAGCAAATCGAACTTGTTTCAGGGACGGGAATTTTATGTCCCCGTGGCAAGTTATCCGTGTAGCCTGTGTTTAATCCATAAAAAACAAAGAACAATGCACAACGATGGCACTTTTTCCGGTTCACAAAATGAGAAAGAATTCCATATATTTTCGTTTTTGATCCGCTTTTTGGCCCATCTGGCCATTACTTTTCCGTATTATTACAATTTGGACGTGATGCTACAACTGTCCCCGAACAAACATGATCCCGAAGATCATCGCTATACGCGTGTCACCTACGAAACGGCCAAATTTTTGGTAAAACTGGTCGGCGCATGGGAAGAGGAATGGATAGGCCAAGGATTGTTTATGGATTTTAGAACGCCCGACAGGGTCAAAACGGTGTTGGATCAAATCGGGATTTTCGAAGCCGACGAAGGCATCTTGCTCCAATTGCCCCGCCCCCATAAAGCCAACCGTATGGTGGGATTGGACCCCAACACCATGCACATCTACCTGCATGCAAACCCCGACGGAAGTCTGCAACCGCCCGTTATGGTAAGCGCATTTAACTAAACCGAACCTACAACTGCCCAAATGGAACATTTGATTTTATTATCCCGTTGCCCCGCATATTATAACAAGGTTATGCACCGGCTAAGCCGGATAATGCGTAAATATTTTCCCGACAACGATATATTGGACAAACTTATGTTTGAAACATTCAAAATAGCAGGCGAAGCTTTTATGAAGGAAATCGAAGAAGAATTACTGGACGAAATGCTCGAAGATGATGCTTACCGGTCAAACCTCCCTGATTTGGCCTTTGAGCAATTGAACTTTTTCTTGCATTTTCAACTTGACAAACGTATTAATGACCATGTGGATGTGGAGCCTGAATTTTTTTGCGACAAAATGTTTTTGGCTTACTATAAAAACGGTAAGCTCATCGATTTTAATTTGGTTTTGTTCGAAGACTCGCTCCAAATATTGGACTTGTATACCGATAATTGATTTCATGCAAATAGATTGCATTTTGCCACTTTAATTTTGCCTCGAAACTTAAAAAAACACCAAATCGTCATGCAACAATTAGAGCAACTTACCCACTCGACATTCAGCCGCCGGATGATGATGCTTATCCGGATATTGGAAAAATATTTTCCAATCAGAGAAGAACGTTTGAAATT
>JALWYR010000099.1 GCA_027003085.1 Flavobacteriales bacterium | reverse complement strand
GGAATTAGTCCAGGGATTGCTGAGCCGACTTGGCCAATTCCATCATTTTTTCGTAGTCACGGGCATTCAAATCGCGGTAGAAATAATAAACCGGATTAACGGGTTTGCCCTTGTAGTGCACCTCGTAATGCAAATGCGGCCCGTTAGACAAGCCCGTGTTACCCACATAGCCGATAATTTGTCCGCGCTTGACTTTTTGGCCTTTGTGAACCGCCATACGGCTCATGTGTGCATACACGGTTTGGTAACCGTAGCCATGGTCGATTTTTACATGGATGCCAAAACCCGAACCGCGTCCGGCATAAACGACGGTTCCGTCGCCCGTGGCATAAATGGGTGTTCCGACCCGGGCCGTAAAATCCAAACCGTTGTGCGGACGCCAAATTTTAAGAATGGGATGAAAACGCATCCCAAAGCCCGAAGCCAGGCGGCGTAAGTCCTTGTTTTCAACCGGTTGAATGGCCGGAATGTGGGCCAGGTATTTTTCCTTTTCTTTGGCCAATCGGATCAATTCGTCGAAAGATTTGGATTGCACCACCAATTTTTTCGACAAAATCTCCATTTCCTTGTATAGCTTGGCGATTTTGTCGTTGTTCAATAAATCCGAATTGTCGGTTACCGCACCTCCGTAGCCCGCCTCGCGCACATCATCGGGAATGGGTTCGGCTTCAAACAGCAGGCGGTATAGGTTTTTATCGCGTTTTTGGATGCTGGCCAAAACGGCATTCAAATGCTCGTATTTTTTGTCCAAAACATCCACATGCAGTTTCAAATCCTGATTTTCGCGGCGCAAGGCCAACTCGTCGGGCGTGTCGAAAAAATGTGGTAAAATCAAAAAGCCCAAAACCATAAATACCAAACCGGCCATCAGAAAAATCAAGATGTCTTTCCAACGGTTGCGTTTCACCGGAACATAATCCAGCGACACCGGGTCAAAAACATACTTCTGCTTACTCATCCGCCCCGTCTATTTGGGTAACTTGCCTTTTAAAGCTAAATTTGCAAGCAAAATTAGTAAAAACAATCGAAAATGCCAACGGCCAACGAAATACGTCAAAAATTTTTGGACTTTTTTGAAAAGAAAGGACATAAAATCGTTCCTTCGGCGCCCATTGTCCTGAAAAACGACCCCACCTTGATGTTTACCAATGCCGGTATGAACCAATTCAAGGAATATTTTCTGGGCTACAAGGAACCGCCCTACAAGCGCATAGCCGACACCCAAAAATGCCTGCGCGTGTCGGGCAAACACAACGACCTGGAAGAAGTGGGCCACGACACCTACCACCACACCATGTTCGAAATGCTGGGCAACTGGTCGTTTGGCGATTATTTTAAAAAAGAAGCCATCGCTTGGGCCTGGGAACTCCTTACCAAAGAATACGGCTTGGATCCCAACCGGCTCTACGCCACCGTGTTCGAAGGCGACCCGGCCGAAAACCTGGACCCCGACACCGATGCCCGCGAAATTTGGAAACAATACCTGCCCCAAGACCGTATCCTCTACGGCAACAAAAAAGACAACTTTTGGGAAATGGGCGCTACCGGCCCCTGCGGACCGTCGAGCGAAATTCATATCGACTTGCGTTCCGACGAAGAACGGGCCCGCATTCCCGGCCGTGAGTTGGTCAACAAAGACCATCCCGAAGTAATCGAAATCTGGAATCTGGTGTTCATCCAAAACAACCGCAAGGAAGACGGCAGCTTGGAAAAATTACCCCAAAAACACGTGGACACCGGCATGGGCCTCGAACGCCTGGTGCGTGTGATTCAAGGCAAAAAATCCAATTACGATACCGATCTTTTCCAGCCCGTTATCCGCGAATTGGAAGTAATTAGCGGTAAAAAATACGGTCAAAACGCCCAAGCCGATGTGGCTTTCCGCGTGGTGGCCGACCACCTGCGCGCCGTCAGCTTTGCCATTGCCGACGGCCAATTGCCGTCCAACACCGGTGCCGGCTATGTGATACGCCGCATCCTTCGACGGGCCGTGCGCTACGGATACCAATTCCTGGGTATGGACAAGCCCTTTATGTTTATGCTCGTTCCCGTGCTGGCCCGCGAAATGGGCGACGTGTTCCCCGAATTGCGCTCCCAGCAAAAGCTCATCCAAAACGTTATCCGCGAAGAAGAACAATCCTTCCTGCGCACGCTCGAACAAGGGCTTTACCTTTTGAACCAAATGCTCGAAAAAATAAAAGGCGACACCTTGCCCGGCGAAAAGGCCTTCGAACTCTACGACACCTACGGCTTTCCGCTCGACCTCACGGCCCTCATCGCCCGCGAAAAGGGCTACAAGGTCGATAACGAAGGCTTCGAACGCGAAATGGCCAAGCAAAAGCAACGCTCCAAAGCCGCCACCCGTCAGGAAACCGGTGATTGGGTTGTGCTGCGCGACGATGATGTGGAAGAATTCATCGGCTACGACTACACCGAAGCCGATGTGGTTATCACCAAATACCGTAAAGTAAAAACTCCCAAAGGCGAAGTCTATCAACTGGTGTTCAACCTCACGCCCTTCTATCCCGAAGGAGGCGGCCAGGTGGGCGACAAAGGCGTGCTCGAAGGCGCCGACGGCGAAACCATCCATATCCGCGACACCAAAAAGGAAAACGACCTGATTGTTCACATCGCCGACACCTTGCCCCGCAACCTTAGGCAAACCTTCAAGGCCAAAGTGGATATCGATGCCAGGCGCAATGCCGCCGCCCACCACTCGGCCACCCACCTTTTGCACCAAGCCCTGCGCCACGTGTTGGGCGAACACGTCCAACAAAAGGGTTCCTATGTGGGTCCCGACAAACTGCGTTTCGACTTTTCGCACTTTGCCAAACTCACACCCGAAGAACTCGAACAGGTGGAAGACTTCGTCAATACCAAAATACGCAAGCAACTTCCCCTGGTCGAAAAACGGAACGTGCCTTTGCAAAAAGCCCTCGAAGAAGAAAAAGCCATGGCCTTTTTCGGCGAAAAATACGGCGACACGGTGCGGGTTATCCGCTTTGGCGACCATGCCGAACTATGCGGCGGCATCCACGTGCCCAACACCAAAGAACTCTGGCACTTCAAAATCCTGAACGAAAGCGCCGTGGCCGCCGGCATACGCCGCATCGAAGCCATCACCGCCGATGCGCTTAAAAACTACTATCAACAGGCCGACCGCGAACTTCAACGCGTTCGTCAAGTGCTCAAAAATCCGCCCGATGTGGCCGCCACCGTCCAACAGATGAGCGACGAACTGCGCCGGCTGCGTAAGGAAAACGAAGCCCTGCGCAAGGAAAAAGGCCGAATGCTCCTCCAAAACCTGGATGCCGAAGCCCGGCTTATCGGCCCCGTCAAATTCATTGCCCGCAAGGTGGACTTAGACCCCGGAAGCATCAAAAACCTCATTTTTTCGCACTATGGCAACCGCGACGACATCATTATTCTATTCGCCACCGAAGACAAGGAAAAATCCAAGGCCATGCTCACCTTGTTTATTCCCAAACCCCTGACCGAAAAATACGGACTGGACGCCGGACAAATCATCCGCGACATTGCCAAACAAATCCACGGCGGCGGCGGCGGGCAAAAATTCTTTGCCACCGCAGGCGGTAAAGCCCCCGGCGGCATCCCCAACGCCCTGGAAAAAGCCGAACGTTTGATCCGCGAAAAAATTGAAGGCTAATGCTCCGTAAAATCCTCCTTGGTAACCTTATATGTGCAACTCTGTGAAACGCTGTGGTTAAATTTTTAAAAACCACAGAGGACACAGAGTTAATATTCACAGAGTAACACAGAGGGATTTTTTTGTAAAGTTTCACCGGGTTACCAAGCGGCGATGTCCTTCAATGATGACAGTAGCAAATCAAAAATAATTATAAAAAACTCCGTGAAACTCTGTGCCGGACTCTGTGATACTCTGTGGTTAAATTAATAGAAATAAACCGCAACGCTGTGCCGGACTCTGTGAAACGCTGAGCCAAACTCCATGTTAACCTGTGGTTAAAACATCATAATCACAAAACTTATCCAAAATTATTGTTCTGAAATTTTTACCTTCTTCACCGTATCACTTCTAAAATATATTACCAAGGATGCTGGATCCAATTGGACAGGATTCCGGGGATATCCAATGTTGTAATAATATTTATCGTTCATATCCACATCAGGTTTTCCCAGCAAAATAATGATAGAATCCCTTGACAATCCTTTCAATCTATGTTTTTTCAATAAATCCTTACTCATCAACCATCTCTCGCCCGGACTATTTTCGGATTCTTGCCATTTTTTCCATTCGGTTGAAGAAAACCTTTTTGATTGATTGCAACCAAAAAGCATTATAGCCACACAAAGCATCCTGAAAAGGTTCTTAAAATTCATTTTTCCATTCCATTATTGTGTTTCAACTATTGTGTTTCAACGAATATTTATGCTCATTTATTACAGAAAACCCAAGCGAACTAATATTCAAACCAGAAGAAAAATACATTTGTCAAAAAAATAAATGTAACTCCCCGCACTAAACTGCGTGTTACGCCGTGGTAAAAAAATTGAAACCACAGAGGACACAGAGTTAATTTTCACAGAGTAACACAGAGGATAAGTTTCTTGAAAAATTAGGCCGGGTTGCCAATAGCACTGTCCTTCAATGTTTACAATAGCAAATCAAAATAATTATAAAAAACTCCGTGAAACTCTGTGCCGGACTCTGCGCGACTCTGTGGTTAAATCAAATGGTATAAACCACAAAATCACTCCTTCCGCACCACTTCCTCCTCGGCAATCGGCGGCTCTTGACGCATGCGCAAAAACACGTTGGCCAACGTAAGCACATCGTTTTGGCAATAATTTGCAATACGTTCCAAATCTTTATCTTCGTAATACACCCGCGCCACATCCTTGCCGCTTATATCGGATTTGGGCGTGGGCAACTCGAACAGGCGGGCCAGGAGTTCCAACGAAACATAATGCTTAAAATCCCCGAAACGCCACAATTGCAACGTGTCGCAAAACGCAACTTCCCAGGGCTTTTTGCCTTGCATTTTCAACAATTCCGGTAGCGGAACGCCTTGCACCAGCATCCGCCGCGCCAGGAACGGAAAATCGAATTCCTTGCCGTTGTGGGCACACAAATAGGGCATCGCCCCGGGACGCGACCGGCGCACCTGCCGGTCGAAATTACGCAACACATCGGCCACTTGTTCCAACAATTTGCGCTCGTCATCATCGGCATATACACGCAAAACAAAGCGTCGCTGCCCATCCTGCCGACGAAACAAACCGAACGCCACGGCCACCACCTTACCGAACTCGGCCCAAATACCGGCCTTTTCATAAATATCCTCGGCCGTTAGTCCGTCCTTTTGTTGATAGGCGGTTTTGTCGGCAAAAAGTTGCTGCCATTCGGGCGGCAAATCTTCGTATCGGTAAACCGCAGGCACCGTTTCAATGTCCAAAAACAGGATGTTTTCCAAGGGCGTTTCGTAGAGCATAACGGGATTTTTTCCAAAATTACAATTTATTTTTTGGCGCCGTGGAGCCCGGCCGCCCTCCGGCCCTAAATCCCGTGCCGGCGGCCGGTCTCCCCGGACGTTGCTCGGCAGCCCCGTTTTCACGCCTGCACCCGGCCTACAAAGTCAAAACGGGTCTGCCTGCGCTTGGGCGTGGAGCCTGCGCCTTCCAATAGCCAATGCCTTCCGGCCGCGGCTTGTCTCCCCGCCGGCTCCGGGAACCTGCGGCTTCCGCGGGCCCCACCACAGGCCACGCCTTGTTTCCCTACGCAACTCCGCAAGCCTGCGGCTTCCAAACTCCTGCGCCAAAGGCCGCGCCTTGTCTTGCTCCGTATGCTTCGGAGCCGCAGGTGGCGTCTCCTCGCAGGCCTCGCAGCCCTGCGCCCTTCGCAAGCTCAGGGCTGCGGTCTCCTCGGCAGGTGAGTGTAACCACTGCTTTATTCTTTAACGCATAACCAACGTAAATAATTGATAATCAGCTCATAATTAAAAATTCAAAATTATTTCCCCGCCATTTATTTATTCATCTGTTTCGGTAGTTTCCTCTCCCAGCAATTCCCGGTATAGTCGTGCATTCTCCGCATCGAAAACCGCAAAAACCACCCGGATCGGAAAATGATGACGTTCCAGAAATTCCGCCACGGTTTCCACGGCAATGGGTGCGGCTTTTTCCTTCGGAAAACCGTAAACGCCTGTCGAAATGTTGGGAAAAGCTACGCTTTC
>JALWYR010000098.1 GCA_027003085.1 Flavobacteriales bacterium | reverse complement strand
GCTTGAAGCGATGCCGGCGCGGCATGGTTTGCTGCCGGCGAGGAGGCTCCGAAGTATTGAGGAGACACCGCAGCCGGCCCATAGCAAACCGCCGCGGCCCGAGGCGAATTTAAGCGGACAGCCCGGCGGCTGCCGCGTGAGGAACAGCCGGCGTGAGCGTGCTCCGTCATCGCGAAACGACGGCTGAGGCGCCGCCGCGGCGCGCAGCAGCGCGCCGGGCGGATGGCCGGACGTAAACGATTGTAAATCAGCGAAACGCCCCGGCCCCGCGGCTTCGCCGCGGGGCCGGGGCCGACGATAAATCCGCTTCCGCGTCCGGCCATCCGCCGCGGGCTTCCGCCCGCCGGCGGCGCCCCGAACGCCGGCAGCCGGGCGCCCTAAAAATTAATCTTTACTTAACAAGTCGTGCTATCCAAACCCTAATCCGGGTTCCTACGGCAGGACCGCGGTTTGTTGCAAGGCAAGATATTTTGCCGCATTTACACATTAAAAAAATTGTATATTTGCTTCAATCAAAAAGACAAGTGAAATGTATTGGTTCGTTTTTATCCTTTTGGTTTTACTGATATTGTTCTTTGCCTACCTGGTGGCCCAAGGCAAAATGCCGCCCGTAACGGTGAAAATCATTAACCTTATCCTACTGATTGCCGCCATTTATTTGGGCTATCAAATTTATGAATCCATTACCGGCCCCGTGCGCTTCAACCAAACCAAAAAGAAACGTTATGCCGCCGTGGTGGACCGGCTCAAAGATATTCGCGACTCGGAAATTGCCTATCGCACCGTAACCGGACGCTATACGGGTTCGTTCGATTCGTTGGTGCGCTTTGTGGATACGGCCAAATTTACCATCACCCAACGCAGGGATTCGGTTATCAAGGTGTATAACAAATATTTGGGCATTACCGAAGACAAGGAAATTGTGATTATCGACACCTTGGGATTTGTGCCGGTCAAAGACTCGCTGTTCAAAAATTCCGACCGCTACAAACAAATGCAATGGGTGCCCATACCCGGGCGCGAGCATCAGGTAAAATTTGAACTCAAAGCCGGAAAGCTCAAAAAAGGCGAAGTAAAACTGCCCGTGTTTATGGCCCGCGTGCACAAAAAGGAAATTCTTTACGACCAGCCCAAAGACTTGGTCGAACAGGAACTCAACGTTATCAGCACCGAAGAAATCAACGGGCCATACATTCAAGTGGGCTCCTTGGATGACGTTACCACCAGCGGCAATTGGCCCAAACTCTACGACATTAAGAACAAACGCAAGTAATGCAACCCTCGCAAAAACGATTGTCCATACAAGCCGGCTTGTATGGGCTTTCGTATTTTTTGGAAAACGGTCCCGTGCACGCCTACGACCGGCGCAATTTCCGGGTATCGGGACCCGCAGGCATTGAGCCGCACTTGCGCTCGGTGCTGGACGAACTGATGGTCGATAATGATATCGAGCAAGTCCGTATTTTCCATCATAATCCCTGGAACGTTTGGGTGCCCTTGGCCTTGTTCGATGAGCGACAGGCGGACAAATACCTGCAAACACACATCCGGCTGTTCCGCTCCGATGCGCCGGCCTGGGATGTGTTTGAAGATGCCGGCGTGGTGAACGTTTACCTGCCCATGGTCAATTTGAACAATATTTTGCTGGACTATGTGAAGGAAATCGATTTTTATCATTCGGCCGGAATGCTTCAACAATATGCATGGAAGTATTTCCCGGAGGATTTGCAATGGCGCGTGCTGGTGCGCACATCGGGCGGCGATTTTCAAATAGGGAGCTGGCAAGGCCGGCGTTTGAAGTTTTTCAACACGTTCCGCATGGAAAACACCGATGATTTCCTTTATTACTTCTTTTTTGTGTGGGAAAAAAATCAATGGGACCGGCACCGGCCCGAAATTATCCTTACCGGCCCGGGCGCACACCGGCTCTACGACGAACTCGAATCCTTTACCGAGCGGGTGCAAACCCTGGATTTGGAACAAAGCCTGTTAAAACAAACTTAGATGCGCATTATAGGAGGTAAGCACAAAGGACGTAAATTGCATCCGCCGCGCGGCTTGAAGGCGCGGCCTACCATGGACATTACCAAAGAATCGCTGTTCAATGCGCTCAAAAGCCGGTATTTCCGGAACGAAATCGATGTGCTCGACCTTTTTGCCGGCACGGGCAATATTGCTTTGGAGTTCGCTTCACGCGGGGCGGCCCATATCACGGCGGTGGACAGCCAAGCGGCAGCCGTCCGGTTTATTCGAAAAACCGCCGAGGACTGGAATTTGCCTGTGGAAGTCATCCAGGCCGATGTTTTCGATTTCCTGCGCCAACCGGCCTACCGCAGTTTTGACGTTATCTATGCCGATCCGCCCTACGGATTGGAACAAGCCGAGTTTGAACGGCTTATCGACCTGGTTTTTCAAAACCAATGGCTGGCTCCGGACGGTCTGCTGGTGGTGGAACACCATCGCACGATGCGCTTCGACCGTCATCCCCGCTATGTGCGCAGCCGGCGTTACGGACAATCGGTGCTTAGTTTTTTTGCCTAAATCATCATTGTTGCCATGCCCTACGCCTGGATACTTGCCAGCTTGTTTGCACTGATAACCGTGGCTTATGCATTGTGGTTTTTTGTTCCCGTAATAAAGTTCCGGTTCCTTGACCGGATGGGAAACCAACCGGTGTCGGTGGTGGTGTCGGCCCACAACGAGGCGGAGAATTTAAAAAAACTGATTCCGGCCTTGTTCGACCAACAACATCCCGATTTCCAGGTGGTGATTATCAACGACCGCTCTACCGACCATACGGCCGAAGTGCTGTGGGATTTCCGGCAAACCTATGGCGACCGGCTCCGTGTGGTGGATGTGCCGCCCCAAGAATGGAAAAGTTTTCGCGGCAACAAAAAGTTTGCCCTTACGCTGGGCATCAAGGCCGCCCGCCACGACCGGCTTTTGCTCACCGATGCCGATTGCATGCCCGCAACGGCCCGGTGGATTTCGCGCATGACAGCGCCGCTTGACGACGAAAACATTCAATTCGTGCTGGGCTACGGACGCTACCGCAAACGCGCGGGTTTGCTCAACAGCATCATCCGTTACGAAACCCTGCAAACCCTGAGCCAGTATGCCGGACATGCATTACGCGGGATGCCTTATATGGGCGTGGGACGTAATTTGGCCTATCGCAAATCCTTTTTTTTGGAAAACAACGGCTTCGACCGGCACTTTCACTTGCTTTCGGGCGACGACGACCTTTTGGTGAATCGCCTGGCAACCAAAGCAAACACCGCGGTTTGTCTTCATCCCGAAGCACATACGCTATCGGAACCCAAGGCCCGGTTTGGCGAATGGATTCGTCAAAAACGGCGTCATTTGAGTGCGTCGACCCATTACCGGCTGCGCGATAAAATCCTGCTGGGAATTTTTTCGGGTTCGTTGGCGGGATTTTGGTTTTTTTGGTTATGGTGGGCCGCAATGGCATGGAACACCCCTTGGCCTTGGGGGGTGTTTGCCCTGCGCGCCGGTATTTATTATGGACTGCTTTGGAAAACGGGCCGGAAGTTAGGCGACGCGGTGGCACTGTTTTTGATGCCATTGGTTGAAGTTTTATGGGTTTTGAGCCAGGGCTTTATCGTATTACGCAACATGATTTCCAAACCGCAAACATGGCATTGAACGACTACATCCAAAAGGCCCGCCGGGGCGACCAACAGGCTTATAAATTCCTGCTCGAAAAATATTGGGACGATGTATTCCGGTTCCAAAAAAATTTGATCAACAACGAAAGCGAAGCGGAGGATATTACCATTGAAACTTTCGCACGCGCATTCGACAGATTGGAACTTTATAATCCCCGTTATTCCTTCAAAAATTGGTTACTGACCATTTCCAAAAACCTATATCTCGACCGCAAGGCAGCCAATCGTCGCCGGCAACAAACTTCGTCGATTGACGAACACCCCCATTTGCTCAACATCCCCGACGATTGGGAACCGGAGGATGAGGATATTTTGCAAACCAAACTGGCCGAACTCAAAAAAGCCCTGTCCGAATTGAAACCCGCCTACCGCGAAGTGCTCGAAATGTATTATTTCAATGATTTACCCTACAAGGAAATTGCTTTGCGCACGGGATTGTCCATGTCCAACGTGAAAATCCGTATCTTGCGGGCCAAAGCCCTCTTGGCCGAAAAACTGCGTAAGTGATGAGCGAAAAAAACCTGTTGCGCCGCCGCAAACCCGATTGGCTTAAAGTTAAACTGCCTTCGGGTGAAAATTTTCGTAAAATCCGTAGTATTGTTCGCGAAAACAATCTACATACCATTTGTACGAGTGGCACATGTCCCAATATGGGCGAATGCTGGGTCGAAGGTACGGCCACTTTTATGATTTTGGGTAATATCTGTACCCGCTCTTGTAAATTTTGCAACGTGGCCACCGGCCGGCCGCTCCCGCCCGACCCGGCCGAACCGCTCAAAGTGGCCCGGGCCATCCGCACCATGGGTATCCGGCATGCCGTGCTCACATCGGTGGACCGCGACGATTTACCCGATTTGGGTGCCGGCCATTGGGCCGAAACCATACGGCAAGTGCGCCGCCTTAATCCGGGCATTACCATGGAAACCTTGATACCGGATTTTCAAGGAAAACCCGAAATATTGGATATTATCATCCGCGAAGCCCCCGAAGTGGTTTCGCACAACCTGGAAACCGTCCGCCGGCTCACCCGGCAGGTACGCATCCAGGCCAAATACGACCGTAGTTTATTTGTGCTCGATTACCTGAAAAAACAAGGTATCCGCCGAACCAAGTCGGGCATTATGCTCGGGCTGGGCGAAACCGACGAAGATATTATCCAAACCCTGGAAGACCTTCGCCGTGTGGATGTGGATATTGTTACCCTGGGCCAATATTTGCAACCCAATCCCCAACTGCTTCCGGTGAAGGAATACGTGGCGCCCGAACGCTTTGCTCGCTACGAAAAAATAGCCCGCAACATGGGCTTCCGTCATGTGGAAAGCGGCCCGCTGGTGCGTTCGTCCTATCATGCGCATAGGCATGTGGAGTGAGGATGTTCTGTTTAAAATTGGTAACCGCCTTGCCCTGCCGATGGTAAAGTCCGGTTTCGATTTGATATTCCAACACCGCCCGGCTCCTATGGTTTTCGATGGTTTTGCGGACGTAGAAAAGGGCTTCGTCAATTGATTTTATTTTTTTAACCCGTTGTGCATTTTAAATGATATTGGTTTTAATATTACCTAAAAATCTAAATTGAAAAAATTATCGCATAAAAATCAATAATTCAACCGGGTTGGCTTCGGTTTATCTCGTTTTTTGCGGTTTGAAAAGGAGATTTGGAAGAGAAGAAAGGTTTTAGTGCATCAAATCCGTTAAATTTAAAAGAAATATTCTTCAAATGGATATACTCCTCCCGCTAAGGTTATTAAGCCGGTGAATTTATTGATGATTTTTGGATTTTTCTCAGGCCGTAGCCAATAGGGCGGCAAGTTCCAACCAGTTCCCTTTGTAGTAATAATCCTTATACATTTTTATTTCGACCTTTCGTCCGCTCCTGACCATCTTGCACGGAACAAGAATGAACCAATCCCTGAATGTTTTATGTTCTTGCCGTCGGAACAGGGAATGTCTCCAACGCATAAGAACCGACAAGTTGTAGGCAAACTCTTTCAGGAATTCCGTTATTCCGTTGGAAGTGTAAGCCGAGCCGGTTCTGAACCATGTATGGAATAATAACTTTAATTCGCTGACAAAAATAAGCAACGGATGATAGCTATTTGCACCTTTTTTGATGGGGTTGTAACCTTTTTCCGCGCCCTCTTGATGCCCGTACGCAATACTTACAGTGGAATCCGCATCCAGGGTTATAGACCTTAAACCGCTTTTTTTGAGTTGCCGTGCATTATATAACAGGATAAAGTTTTGCAATTTTCTTGCTCCCGTTTGGCCAAGTTGTTTTAATGCTTTTGAGATAGCATTTTCGTTAATGGCAGCAGATAAAGACAGCAGAGTTTGAACCAAAGGGTCGTATGTAAAATTCGCTATCCTTTTCATGCGGTTTATGCCCGATAGTGATGCAAGGACAATAGCCATAAGGATTTGGGCATTACTAAACTTGGTTGCGTTGTAAAATTTTGTAGGGAAAGCCTTGTTAAAACGCTGGTAAATTTTCTGGCGGTTCAAAAATTTACCAATAGGATTTAGTCCAGCATACTTGGTAATCTTACTTC
>JALWYR010000097.1 GCA_027003085.1 Flavobacteriales bacterium | reverse complement strand
AAAATTATTCCCTACCTGGACCTGTTGGCCGTGAGCATTGCCGCCGACATTGTGCCCATTGTGGACGAAAACCGCACTTTGATGTATTTCGGATTGCAACAGTTGAACCTGATGCCCCGGCCCGGACTCAAAGTGCTGATGCGCACTATGCGCCGCAAACAATGGGAAGTGTCCGACCTGGTGTTTGTGCTGGCCCCGCGCATCAATTCCGCCGGACGGATGGAACACGGAAAGTTGGCCGTTAAACTACTCATTCAAACCGATGACCACAAGGCCGAAGAACTGGGCGCCCTGATAGAGGAAAACAACCGCGAACGCCGCGAAACCGACCAAAAAATCACCGACGACGCCCTGGAAAAAATCGAAAAACATATCGACCCGTCCAGCTACACCACGGTGGTCTATGACCGGGAATGGCACAAAGGCGTGGTGGGCATTGTGGCCTCACGGCTTATCGAACGTTTTTACCGGCCCACCATCGTGATGACCTATTCCGAAACGGACAATCTTTGGGTGGGTTCGGCGCGGTCCATACACGAGTTCGACCTCTATGATGTGCTCAACAGCATCGAGGAACATATTCATCAGTTCGGCGGGCACAAGTTTGCTGCGGGGCTGTCGGTGAAGCCCGAAAAAATGCAGGATTTCATCCGGGCATTCGAGCAGGAGGTCAGGAAGCGTTTCCCCGGCGGGCTGCCCGAACCCGAAATATTTATCGACGACGAGTTGGACCTGATCGATATTTCGCCCAAATTTTACCGGTTGCTCAAACGCTTTGCCCCCTTTGGCCCGGGCAATATGAAGCCAGTTTTTATGACACGCGGCCTGCGGGATTCGGGTTTTGCACGACGTGTGGGCAAAGACCAGAACCATTTGAAATTAACCCTGATGGACGGCACCACGCGTAACTTTTATGCAGCCATTGCCTTTGGCAAAGGCGATTTGTTGGAACGGGTCAAACAGCAAAACGAATTTGCCGCGGTTTATCATTTGGAAGAAAACCAATGGAACGGGCGCACCACCTTGCAGTTGAACGTGAAAGACATCAAATTCGATTTTCAATAACACAAATTTCCGGAGATGACCAAAAAACAAAAGGCGGAACTGATTATGAAAATGCTGGACGAGCTTTATCCCGACCCGCCCGTTCCGCTATATCATACCAACGTGTTCACGCTGCTGATTGCCACCTTGCTTTCGGCCCGTTCCACCGACAAGGTGGTCAATTCCGTAACACCCAAACTTTTTGCCTTGGCCGATAACCCTTACGATATGGCCAAGTTGAGCGTGGAACAAATTCGCCAAATCATCAAGCCCGTAGGGCTTTCGCCCCAAAAAGCCAAGGCCATCAAGGAACTTTCACAAATACTAATTGATAAATATCACGGCCAAGTGCCCGATACCTTGGAAGAATTGGTCAAATTGCCCGGTGTGGGCCGCAAAACGGCCAATGTGGTGCTGGCTCAGGGTTTCGGTAAGCCCGCCTTTCCGGTAGACACGCATATTTTCCGGCTCATGCACCGCTGGGGACTCAGCGACGGCAAAACGCCCGACAAGGTGGAACAGGATGCCCGGGCCCTTTTCCCGCGCGACAAATGGCGCAAGCTCCACTTGCAAATCATCTACTATGGCCGTGAGTATTCTCCCGCCCGCAATTGGGATATCGAAAAGGATCCCATTACCAAGGCCATTTGGCAAGCCGAGGGTAAATATCCGGAGAAAAAGAACTAAGCATTTTATTCATTGTAACCAACACGCCAGGCTGAATATTTTAGCTTAATTTTGAAGCGGATAAACTCCAATCTATGGCAAATAAAGGACGTGTAGTGGTGGGCCTGTCGGGCGGCGTGGATTCGTCGGTGGCGGCCAAATTGCTCCTGGATCAGGGCTATGAAGTCATCGGGGCCTTTATGCTCAATTGGGACGATACGCGCTACATCAAAACCGACGAAATGCACTGGATCAAAGACAGTGAAGATGCACGCGCCGTTGCAGAACATTTGGGTATTCCGTTCCGGATTTTCGATTTCCGCCAAAAATATTTCAAACGCGTTATCGACTATATGTTCCGCGAATATGAAAGCGGACGCACGCCCAATCCCGATATTTTGTGCAATCGCGAAGTCAAATTCGACCTTTTTTGGGACGAAGCCCGCAAGCTGGGCGCCGACTATGTGGCCACGGGTCATTATGCCCGGCGCGAAACGGTGGAAACGGGCGGACGGACGGTGCACCGGCTATTGGCCGGGGTGGATCCGCGCAAGGATCAGTCCTATTTCCTTTGCCAACTGTCGCAAGAACAATTGGGACACGCGCTTTTTCCGGTGGGTGAATTGGAAAAATCCCGCGTGCGTGAAATAGCCCGCGAGGCCGGATTGATCACGGCCGACAAAAAGGATTCGCAAGGGCTTTGCTTTGTGGGCAAAGTGAATTTGCCGGACTTTTTACGCCAACAACTGGCGCCCAAAGAAGGCGATGTGATACTCATTCCGCGGGAATATTACGAAGGGCTTCCGCATCCCGCGGCTTTTGAAAGTTTGCGCGACGAATTGGAACACTTGGCCCGGCCCTATGTTTACCGGCCCGAAGACGGGCGGGTAGTGGGCCGGCATCAAGGGGCGCATTATTTTACTATCGGACAGCGTAAAGGGCTTAATATCGGCGGGTTCAAGCATCGCACCTTTGTGATAGGCACCGACACCGAACGGAATATCGTATATATCGGCGAACATTACACACATCCGGGACTTTATCGCCAAGCCATCAAAATTCCGCCGGCCGATGTGCATTGGGTTCGTGAGGATTTGGCTTTAAAATCCGGCGAAACGATGGATGTTATGGCACGCATCCGCCATCAACAGCCCCTGCAAAAAGCCCGTTTGTTTGCCTTCGATGATGCGCTTTTCGTCCGCTTCGACGAGCCGCAGCAAGGCGTAGCCCAAGGGCAATTTGTGGCCTGGTATGTGGAGGATGAACTTTTGGGTTCGGGTGTAATTCACTGATAATGAACTTAAAACAGCAACGCGACGATTTTGTCCGGCGATTGCAGGACGTTTATCCGCCGGCCGAGGCCGATTGGTTGTTTTTTGTTTTTCTGGAAAGGCAGGCGGGAATTTCGCGGACGGATTTTTTTGCCCGGCCGGATAAAACAATGGCCATTCCGGGGCTTGAAGAAATTATCCGGCGTTTGGCATCCGGCGAGCCTTGGCAATATGTGGCCGGTGAGGCGGAGTTTTACGGCTTGCATTTGCAAGTGGACAAGCGCGTGCTTATCCCGCGTCCCGAAACCGAAGCATTGGCCCGGATTGTTTGCGGCGAAGTAAATAATCCTGCACGGATTTTGGATGTGGGCACCGGAAGCGGTTGTTTGGCCTTGGCCCTGAAAAAATGTTTTCCCGGGGCCGAAGTTACGGGTATGGATTTTAAGCCGGAGGTTTTAGAACTTGCCCGCCGGAATGCACATATCAACGGGCTGGATGTGCAATGGGTCGAAGGCGATATTTTGAAAGACCGCTTTCCGGCCGGGCCTTGGGATGTGGTGGTTTCCAATCCGCCCTACGTATTGCCCGCCGAAAAGGCGGATATACACCGGCGCATAAAGGATTTCGAACCCGCCGAGGCCTTGTTTGTTCCCGCTGATGATTCGCTGGTTTACTACCGGAAAATTATGGATTTTTTTGTGGCACAGGCCGGCAAATATACCCGGTTGTATTTCGAAATAAACCCGAAATGCACCAACGACCTGGAACAAACGGCGCGGGAACGGCATTTGGATTATGCATTTTTGAGCTACGCCGGCCAAAAGCGGTTTATGCGTTTGCAAAAAAAGGCACCGTAATAACAACCAATATGGATAAAACTTTACAGGATAATTTTATAACCGACCGGTTGTAAATACGCCGGATTACCATATAAAATAACTCCGGGCAATGCTGTGGATAATAAAGATTGAAATTCTTTGATTAATAAAACCGGCAAGCATAAAAAAGAGGTTCCCGCAGGAACCCCTTAACGATTTTCCGAAAAAAGCTTCGATTTATTTTTTCAACAAATCGCGAATTTCGGTAAGCAGTTTTTCTTCGTTGGAAGGTTCGGGCGGTGCAGCGGGTGCTTCTTCTTCCTTCTTCTTCATGCTGTTGACCGCTTTGACAAAGAGGAACATCACAAAGGCAATGATGATAAAGTCCGCCAAGGCCGTAAGGAAGGTTCCGTATTCCAAAAAGATTTGTTCTTTTCCGTCGGGGCCTTCCATTTCTTTGAGCAATAATTTCCATTTTTTCATATCGGTGTTGAACAACAATCCGATAAGCGGAGATACGATTCCGTCGGTAAAGGCGTTTACCACTTCCTTGAAGGCGGCACCCATTACAAAACCGACGGCAATGTCAACCAGATTGCCTTTCATGGCAAATTCCTTGAATTCTTTAAGCATTCCCATAGTAATTGTTATTTGTTCAGGTTTGTTTTGGACAAATATATAAATCTTTTTATAAATTATTTTTAAAACAAAAACCTTGCTTTTGCCAATTTTCTAAAAGCGGAGGAAGGATTTGTTTGAGCTTGGGAAAACTCTTGGTGCTGTCGTGAAAAACGATAATGTCGCCCGGGTGGATGTTTTTGCTCAAATAGCGGAGGATTTTCCGGGGCTGAACAGCCGGATCGTAATCCAGCGAAAGCCGTTTCCACAACACAATGCGGTAGTTTTGTTTCAGAGCACGGAACTGACGGAAGCCCAGCCGTCCGTAAGGCGGGCGAAACAAAGGCCGCGGGTCTGGGATGTAGGCCGAAAGAACCGAAGTGGCCTTTTCCACGTCGGTTAAGTATTTCGGCAAAGGTGTTTTCCATCCGTTCAAGTGGTGAAAAGTATGATTGCCAATGCGATGACCGCGTTCCAGAATGGATTCGACCAATCGGGGATGGCGTTCCGCCTTTTGGCCCACCAGAAAAAAAACGGCCCGGGCATTGTAGCGGTCCAAAACATCCAGAACCCAAGGGGTAACCCCGGGCGTAGGGCCGTCGTCGAATGTGAGGAAGAGTTCCGGCGAACGCACAGGCACTCGAATCAAAGCGCCGCGAAAAAGCGGTTCCAACACGGCCGGAAAGGTATAAGGGGTGGGTAGCAAAGCTATTTTTTTCGTCGTTTGTATTTCTTTGAACGGGATTTGCGGCGATGCTTTTCATCCTTGGCAGCAATTTTCACCTGCATACTGTCGCGCAGGCGACGCGAAACGGCTTCGTAGGGCCCGGTGATGATGGTATCGCCTTGGGCAAGCCCGTGGATGATTTCGATGTTTTCTTCGTCCTGAATGCCTGTTTCGACCGCTTGGCGGCGGGCCAGCCCGCTACGGTAAACAAATACGATTTCGCGTGATTTGCCGTGTTTGCCGGGCCTTACGGTTACGGCCGAGAGCGGAACGCTGAGAATATTTTGTTTGCTGGCGGTGATCACTTCCACCGTGGCGGTCATGCCGGGACGGAAAGGCGAATAGGCCTTGTCGTGCCCTTGCATCAAATCGCGGTAAGAGTCGGGCAGGATACCTATTTTGACTTGGAAATTAACCACTTGGTCGGTGCCGGCCTTGGTGGTTACGGGTGAATTGGCAATTTCGTTTACAATGCCGCGAAACTTGCGATTGGGAAATGCTTCGATTTCGATGCGCACACTGTCGCCCGGATGGATTTTAACGATATCGTTTTCGTTCACTTCGGCCAGGATTTGCATCTTGCGCAGGTCGGCAATGCGGAGCATTTCGGTGCCGGCCATTTGCTTGGTGCCCACCACGCGTTCGCCGGCTTCCACATTGAGTTTGGTCACGGTGCCGTCCATCGGCGCGTAGATAATGGTTCGTTTGAGGTTGTCGCGGGCTTCGTTGAGGTTGGCTTGTGCGCTTTGCACTTGGAAACGGGCGGATTCGTAGGCTGCTTGGGCCAGTTGGTAATCGGTTTTGGCTTTTTCGAAATCTTTGGGGGCCACAATACCCTTGTCGAACAGTTTCCGGCTACGTTCGAATTCGGTGCGCGAGAGTTGAAGCCGGTATTTTTGTTGCTGCAATTGTGCCCGGGCGTTGGCCAATGCCGCACGGGCCCGTTCCAGTGCCGATTGGTAAAGGTCGGGATTGATGCGGATGAGCAAATCGCCCTTGTGCACGTGTTGGCCTTCCTTGACGCGCAGTTCAATAATTTCGCCGGACACTTCGGGCGAAATTTTGACCTCTTTTTCGGGCCTGACGGTGCCCGAAGCCATCACGGTTTCGGTAATGGAACCGGGTTGCACCA
>JALWYR010000096.1 GCA_027003085.1 Flavobacteriales bacterium | reverse complement strand
ATATACAAGGTTTCCGACGCGATTTTTTCCTGCTTGTCGCGCCGCATACTGCCCAGGGTTTGCAGGTTATGCAGCCGGTCGGCGATTTTGATCAGCACCACGCGCACATCTTCGTTGAGCGTAAGGATGAGTTTGCGGAAATTTTCGGCTTGCAGCGAAGTGTCGTCCTTGTCGGCTTGGAGCGGAATGTTTTGTATTTTGGTCAGCCCTTCCACGATTTGGGCGATTTTTTCGCCGAAATGCAACCGGATGTCGTCCACCGTGAGTTCGGTATCTTCCACGGTATCGTGAAGCAAGGCGGCGGCCACCGACACAGCACCCAGTCCGATGCGTTCGGCCACGATTTTGGCCACGGCCAAGGGGTGAAACATATAGGCCTCGCCCGATTTTCGCCGTTGGTGTTTGTGGGCTTCTTTGGCCGTTTCGAAGGCCTTGCGTATCAGTTCCCTGTCTTTCCGGCCGATTTTTTGGTAGCTCGACCGTAGCAGGGCCTTCAATTCCCGTTCCAATTGCCGCTCTTCCTCGGCCGTATATCCTTGGATTTTTTCCATACTTACCGCTTGCTGCTTTTTGGAAATTTAAAGTTAAATAAATTCCTTTGAATGGCAATTTACCTATTGAACCCTAAAATCCGCAAGGGAAACCCTCCGGCCGGGCCCTGAGTAAGTAAAATAAAAAACTGCAATCATTTACAAGTGATGAATTATTCACTCGACTGCAAAAAACAAAAATTTGTCGTGCTGATGAATTCGAGTAAAACAAGTATCTTTCGGGTTACGGGCTTTTCCGCGATAGGCTCAGTGCAAATAAATGAGTGAAGGCATATCCAAAAAGAAAAAACATTCAAAAAATTCAACAGTTTTTACCTTTTTGTCCATAAAAACCAAACCATCAATTCCGTAGCGTTTTTTGGCCTTGCGGATTTTCGGAATATATCAACTCAAAATACCCTTGTCAAATGCACCGATAAGGGGCGCATGGTCCGAAGGTTTGATTTTGTTTTTGCGGCGCGGCCAAAGGTCTACTTCCACTTCGCGCAGAAAAGGCAGGGCGGCCGGACTGACCAGCAGGTGGTCGATGCGCATACCTTGGTTTTTCCAAATTTTGGCACCCTGGTAATCCCACCAAGTATATTGGATCGTATCGGGATGAAGGTGCCGGAATCCGTCAATAAAACCCAATTCTAACAGAGCTTGAAGCTTGGCGCGTTCTTGTGGCATGGTTCCAATACTGCCGGCCAGGGCTATGGGGTCATAAACATCCCGGTCATCGAAGGTAATGTTGAAATCGCCGGTGATAATCACGCGGTCGGTTTCTAAATCGTAGGAGGTTTTCAACAAGTCTGTCAATTGGTCATACCATTGCATTTTGAAGCGGAATTTGTCGGTGCCCGGCAAATCACCGTGCGGACCGTAAATGTTCCAAACGTCCAATCGGCCGAAACGCGCACGAATAATGCGGGCTTGTGCATCCAACACGGGCCGGTTGAAGCGTATTTGCACATCATCGGGCGGGAATTTACTGCAAATACCCACTCCGTTGTAGCGTTTTTGGGGGTTGATATGGCAAACGAAACCGCGACTTTCGAAAAATTCGCCGGGGAATTGTTCGGCGGTGGCTTTTAGCTCTTGCATGGCCAAAATATCGATATCATTACCTCGGTGGTCGAGCCAAAGCCCGATAAGCTCGGTTCGTGAACGAACGGAATTTACATTATAGGAAGCCAAACGTAGCATGGTAATAAAAACTTGGTGTTTTATAAAGATACATAAATATCCATAATTGGATATAACAAGAAGATGTAAATGAAAATTTTGCTTAACTTTATATCGGAAAACAAAGCGATTTTGCAACTGAGATTTTGGTTTTTAGGGGCCGTTTTATTTGTTATGCCGTTTCGGCTTAGCGCTCAGGATGATGCGCAAGTAATTGACTCGGCATGGAATTACCTACAACATATTCGTGCCCGGCAGATGAGCGACGGAGATTGGAAACAATTAAGTGAAATTCTTCAACGGTTGCCGCCCGAAAAAGCCGACAGTGTGGTGGATTTTATTCTGTCGGACAACAAAAACCTGAGCATGAACATTATCGGTAAATTGTATGATTTCAAAGGATTGCTGGCCCGCAAGCAAAATCTTTTTTCCGAGGCGGTGGAAAACCACCAAAAGGCTTTATACTATCTCAAATACACCGACGATACTTTGGCCCGCATCAAGGCCAACAACAATTTGGGTGTGGCTCTGCATAAGCTAAACATGGAAAACCTGGCTTTCAAATATTTTATGCGCGCCAAGAGTTTGGCCGACGCCATCGGGCACAAAAAAAGTCAGGCCATTGCCATCCACGGCATCGCAAATGTTTTTATTGACTTGGGTGATTATCATCGCGCACTTCAATATCTACGGCGTTCTTTGGCTATTGAACGCAGTTTGAATAATCCCATGGGCGTGGAATATAATTACTCGAATTTTGCCGAGGCCTATACCTACCTCAAACAATTCGATTCGGCCAAATATTATTTGGATAAATCCATCGAACTGGCCAAAAAATTATATGACGGCAAACTGGGTGTGGAATACAATTTGGCGGGAAAATATTATTTCTACAAAGGCGATTATCCCGAAGCCGTCCGTTATTACAAAATGTCGTTGGCCGATGTTGAAAACCGTAATGTGGAGCGCTATGTGGCCAATGGCTTTATCATGATGGGACGGGCATTGGAAAAAATGGGAAAAGTCGAAGAAGCCAAAAAATATTTAACCAAAGGACTGGAAACCGCCCGACGGATCAAATCGCGGGAAAATATCATCCTGGCCCTGGAAGCTCTGAGCGATTATTACCGCCAGCGGGGCAACTTTGCCCGCGCCTTGGATTTGCAAAAGCAAAAAGAAACCTATAAGGACAGTATGGTCAATTTGCATTCATTGCAAAACATCAATTCGCTGGAAATCCTGAACAAAGTCAAAGAGAAAGAGGCCTATATCCGCCGGCTTGCCCGCGAAAAAGAACAAGCCCGCCGACGAAGCAAGCGAAACAGCCGTATTGCGCTGGGTATCGGCATTGCCAGTATATTTTTAATGACCTTGTTATGGTATGTTTTTTGGCTCAAACGGCGCAATACCGAATTGGAATTGGAAGAATTGAACAGGGAAATCCATCGACACATCTTGGAAATCGAAAATCTGAAAAACAAACAAGGTCGCGCGAATGAGAGCCAAGCCCAGATGCTCACCTTCAAATTGGCCAAGGAATTTGAACTTACCCGTCGGCAAGAAGATATTTTACGCTTGATTATCGAAGGAAATTCCAATAACGAAATTGCCGAAAAATTGCACATCAGCGCCAATACGGTCAAAACCCATTTGCGACATATTTACGAGAAACTGAATGTGCGGAACCGTCGCGAAATACTGCAAAAAATGGCTCAAACGGCTTCGCCGTCCGGCAAGAAAACCAAGTAAAGGCTCCGGGCATACCAAAAATTGTTCGGCAAACGTTATAATCGAAAAATCCATAAGCATTAATTTTATTAATTTTGCCCATTCAAACGGCCTTATGAAAAAACTTATTCTGGTATTAATATTCACCCTAACGATTTTATCCTGCGGTCAATATCAAAAAGTGCTCAACAGCAACGACCCGCATAAAATGTATTTATTGGGAACCGATTTATACAAAAAGGGGAAATATCCCAAGGCCGAACGTCTGTTTGCGCTGGCTGAAAATGCTTACATAGGAAAACCCCAATACGAGCGGCTCAAATTCATGCGAGCCATGAGTTTGTATCACATGCGTCAATACATGTCGGCCGGTTACGAGTTCCGTCAGTTCGTTAATCTATTCCCGAATAGCTCCAAAAACGACGAGGCCTATTTTTATATCATTAAATGCTACCAAAAACTCACACCCGACTATACACGCGATTTGCAATATGCCGAAAAGACTTTGGAAGAAAGCGAACGCTTTTTCGAGTTGTATCCACAGTCGAAATATATTCCACAGGTCAAAGAAATAAGTAAAGAGGCCTTTCACAAATTACAGCGGAAGGAATTTGCGCACGGTAAATTATATTACGATTTGGGCTATTACAAATCGGCCGTGATAGCACTGGACAATTTCCTGTCGGACTATCCGGGAACGGTGTTCAAAGAAGACGCCTTATACTACCGCTTTTTGGCTGCCGCACAATTGGCCCTCAACAGCGTGGAATCCAAAAAAGCCGAACGCACCGAAACGGCTTTGCACTATTTCGAAATTTTCAAAAACCGCTTTCCGCAGTCCAAATATTTGAAAACGGCGGAAAATTATTATAAAAAACTGAAAAAACAATCCCAGTCATGAGCGATAAAGAAACCCGAAAAAAAGCACCGGTAAGCACCGTAACGGTCAATCGCAACCGTATTGCCGCACCTACGGGCAATATTTACATGGCCATTGAAATCATTGCCAAACGCGCCGAACAAATCCAACAGGAATTGGTGCAAGAATTTAAGGAAAAGGCCCTGGAATACACCGATCCCAAAGAGACCTTGCAAGAGGTTTTCGAAAATGAAGAGCTGATCGATGTTTCGCGTTACTACGAACGTTTGCCCAAACCCTGGGCCATTGCTTTGCAGGAATGGATCGAGGGGAAAATCACCTGGTCGTTTCAAGACGACGAAGGCAATGAAATCAAGAACGACGTTTTTTAATCCTCGGTTTTGTCGCTGGCGGGCAAACATATTCTCCTGGGTGTTACGGGCGGCATAGCGGCCTATAAAATCCCCTTATTGGTTCGCCTGCTGGTCAAGGAAGGCGCTGAGGTGCGCGTGATGATGACACCTGCGGCCCGGGATTTTGTAACGCCATTGACGCTGTCGGTGGTATCCAAGCACCCTGTGGCCGTGGATTTTATTCGTAACGACCACACTTGGCAAAACCATGTGGAATGGGCCCGCTGGGCCGATGCCGTTTTAATTGCTCCCCTTACGGCCAACACTTTGGCCAAACTTGTGCAAGGCCAAGCCGATACTTTTCTGACTGCCACGGTCATGTCGACCGAATGTCCGGTTTTGGTGGCTCCGGCTATGGATGCCGAAATGTATGCTTATCCGGGCGTGCAAAAGAATTTGGACACGCTGGCCGGCTACGGCATGGAAGTTATTCCGGCCGAAACCGGCGAATTGGCCAGCGGACTCACGGGCCAGGGACGTATGCCCGAACCCGAAACCTTGCTGGAACATTTGCGCCGTTTGTTTGAACCCGCCGAAGGCCCTTGGAAAAACAAACGCGTGCTCATCACCGCCGGCCCTACACATGAACCCTTGGATCCGGTGCGTTTCATAGGCAACCGGTCAAGCGGAAAAACGGGTTTTGCCCTGGCTGATGCGTTCCACAAAGCCGGCGCGGATGTCCGTTTGATTTTAGGCCCCGTTTGTGAGGGAGAACAAAGGTTGCCCTACAAAGTCGTCCGCGTGCAAACGGCCCGCGAAATGTTTGATGCCGTAATGGGTCGTAAAGATGAAACGGATATTTTTGTAATGGCCGCCGCCGTGGCCGATTTCCGGCCGGCACAAACTGCCACCAACAAAATAAAAAAGACCGGGAGCCGTTTACATATTGAACTGGAACCCAATCCCGACATCCTGGCAAGTTTGGGCCACAGTAAGTCCGAAGGCCAAATCCTGGTGGGTTTTGCCTTGGAAACCGAAAACGAAAAGCAAAATGCCTTGGAAAAACTCCAACGCAAAAATGCCGATATGATAGTGCTGAATTCCTTGCGCGATGCAGGCGCGGGCTTCGGCACCGATACCAACAAAATCACGGTATTGCACCGCGACGGAACAAGCCGGGAATATCCACTCAAATCCAAGAAAGCATTGGCCTATGACCTACTTCGCGAAATGGAAAAATATTTTTAAGCATACTTTCCTTGCCTTTATTCCGCTTTTGTGGGTAGCTACCCTTAACGGACAAGAATTCCGGGCCCAAGTAACGGTGGATGCATCGCAAATCCCCACATCGAATCTTTCGGTGTTCAAAACATTGGAAAAGGATTGGCAATCCTTGATCAACAAAACCCGTTGGACCGACCGTGTATTCGAGTCCAATGAACGCATCGAATGCAGTTTCTTGCTGTCGGTGCGCAAATACGAAAACAACCGCATCGAAGCCGAATTGAGCATCAGCAGTTTCCGGCCCGTGTATAATTCCACCTACAAAACCCCTTTGCTCCTGCTTTCGGACAAAAAAGTGGTGTTCAGCTACCAGGAATATCAGCCGCTGACCTTTACGGACTATCAATACG
>JALWYR010000095.1 GCA_027003085.1 Flavobacteriales bacterium | reverse complement strand
TGAAAACCAAATGATTATCAAAAATTCATACCGCTTTTGGCTTGTCCTCGTCCTGTGCTTGGGCGCCACCGGGTTGCAAGCGCAAAACCTGGCCCTGGCACGGCATTACCTCAAAGCCGCCCAATACGACAAAGCCCTGGCCATTTACCGCGATTGGTATGATAACCAGGGCTACCGGCCCGAAGTCTATCGCGGTTTGCTTAAAATCTACCTGCAAAAAGGCCGGTTCGACGATGCCGAAAAACTGATCAAAGACGCATCCGGCCGTTATGCCGTTCCCGAAGCGGAGGTGGACTTGTTTTACGTTTATCAAAAAGCCGGAAAAACCGATGCGGCCCGCCAACAGTGGAAAACCATAATCGAAAAGGTCAAGCATCAACCCGCCTATGCCTTGATTTACGCCCGCCGGCTACGCGCCTACGGCTATACCGACAAAGCCCTGCAACTGCTGCGCAACGAAGAAAAACGCAAACCCTCGCCCGGGCTTTACCTGGAAATGGGCAATTTGTATGCCGAAAAATTCCTCCCCGACTCCATGATGCGCGCCTACGTGCGGGCGGCGGAAATGCACACGGGCTATGCAAGTTATATCCAATCGGCCCTTTCGCGATACATCGACGCTAAGCCGGACAATCCCTATGCCGTGGCCCTGAAACGGGTATTGCTCGAAAAAATCGCGCAGAACCCTGCACCCGCATATTTCCAACTGCTGCTTTGGCTTTATACGCGGCAGCAACAATACGACAAGGCCTTTGTGCAAGCCAAAGGACTTTACCTGCGCGGTTTGCTCCGCCCGGTGGATCTTTACCATTTGGCCCTTTCGGCACGGCGTCAGGGCGACAATAGCACGGCCTTGACTATTGTTGATTTTTTGCAACAATCGAAGGAAAAAATTCCGCGCCTGCTGGCCGAACAATTGCAAGTGCTCCGGGCACAAATACTGTCGGGAAAAACGGGCCGTGAAAATCTTGACGACTTTGTGGGCCGGTGGAAAGCCGTGGCCGACACTTTGCAATACGACCAAACCCGTTTTGAACTCTACCGCCTGCTCAGCGATTTGCTCATCGAAAACGAACGCCTCGACACCGCCTACCATTGGGCCGATTCCTTGGCCAAAACGCAGGCACCCATCCGTCAGCAGGCCTTTTGGCAAGAACGCAAAGGCGATGTATTGCTTCGACAAGGGCAATTTGCCCGGGCGGCCATCGTGTTTACTTTGCTACGTGAAAATTTCCGCTACGACGAAGTCAATTACCGGGCGCTTTACAAAATGGCGCTGGCTTCGTTCCTGGACGGTGATGCCGACTGGGCCCATCGCAACCTGAAACCGCTCAAAAAAGCCGCCTCGCGCGAAATAGCCAACGACGCCCTGATGCTCGATTTTATGATTATTGCCAATCGCAACCCTGCCGATAGTTTGCAACGCGGACTTCAAAACCTGGCGCAGGCCTACTATTATTACTACACCGGCAAACGTTCCGCCCTGCACCGCACGGCCGATTCATTGCGCGGGCTGGCCACATCCAAAAAAATAGCCGACGATTTGCTCTACTTGGAAGCCAAGGCCGAAACACAAGCCGGAAATACTTCCGCTGCCATCAATTATTGGGAAAAACTCTTGTCCACCACCAAAGAAAAAATGTTTCGCCAGGAAGCCCTTTACCGGCTGGGCATCTTATTGCGCGATGCGGGACAAACCGAAAAAGCAAAAAAAATCCTGTTGGAAGTGATCCGTGATTATCCCGAGGGCTTTTATTTCGAACCGGCCCAAAAGGCCTATCGCGAACTGACCGGACAATAAAATTTTCAAGCCATGGAAGCATATTTTTGGTTAATCATCGTAGTTTGGGCTGGCGGATTAAGTGCCCTTTGGCTTTACCGCCGGCACGAAATCCAACGGCTGCTCATCACTTTTAGCGGCGCCTACCTTTTTGCCGTGATCGTTTTTCATTTGCTTCCTGAAATCTACGGGCACGAGGAAACAAATACTTCGCTGGTGGGTGTGTTCATTCTTTTGGGCTTGCTTTTCCAATTGGTTTTGGATTTTTTCTCCCATGGTGTGGAGCACGGACATAGCGGCAAAACTCATGCCCACACGCTAACCGCCGGAATTGTGCTCGGCTTGTTCCTGCACGCTTTTACCGAAGGCCTTCCGGTGGCCGATGCCCGTCATCATGCCTATTTGTATGCCATACTGGTGCACAAATTTCCCATCGCCCTGACCTTGACCGCCTTTCTGAAAAATGCCAAAATACCTCCCATTAAAATGTGGAGCTTATTGACGGTCTTTTCGCTTATGTCGCCTTTGGGTGCTTGGGCAGGCGAACATTTTCCCGTGTTTGCCGGACATCATGGCTTGGTCTCGGCCTTTGTGGTGGGGGTGCTTACGCACATCAGCACCACCATATTGTTTGAATCCGACAGCGATCACCGGTTCCACCTCTATAAATTTTTGGCCATCCTCGTCGCCTTCGGTTTGGCCTATTTGATGTAATTTTGGTCAAATTCATCCGACGCTATGCCCAAGCATTTTACACAGAACGATTTTTTGCTATCCGAAACGGCCGTCCTGCCCGGTAACGAAGTTTTGGAACTACAAGCCGAAGCACCTTCCAATATAGCACTGGTCAAATATTGGGGTAAAAAATCCGGTGGTGTCCAATTGCCCATGAACGCTTCGCTCAGCTTTACGCTCAGCCGTAGCAAAACCCAAACGCGGGCACGCCTAACGCCCTTGGAAAAACCCGCCGGCCAAGTATCCTTCGACGTCCGGCTCGACAGCCGGCCTCGCCCGGATTTTGCACCCAAAATGGCTCGATTTTTTGAACGCATAACTCCTTATGCGCCCTACATCCACTTTTACCGGTGGGAAATCGACAGCCATAACAGCTTTCCGCACGGCAGCGGCATTGCTTCGTCGGCCAGTGGTTTTGCCGCCATGGCCCGTTTGGTAATGCAATTGGGCGAACAATTGGGCCTGGCTTGCAACGGCGATTTTTGTGTAGCCAAAACATCCTTTTTGGCCCGTTTGGGCTCGGGCAGTGCGGCACGTAGCGTTGCGGAGCCGGTGATGCTTTGGGGCCGGGACGATAACTTCCCGGAATCCAGCGACCTGTATGCCGTGCGCCCGGCCTTTGATTTGCATCCGTCCTTTGATGATGTTCGCGATACCATCGTGCTTATCGACCGGGGGGTCAAGCCCGTTTCCAGCACGCGCGGGCATGAACTGATACATCAACATCCGTTCCGCAAAGCACGCTTGGAAACGGCCCGGAAAAACCTCCTTGCATTGGCCGGTGCTTTGCAAACGGGCGACTGGGAGGCCTTCGGCCGCGTTTTGGAAGCCGAAGCCCTGATGCTCCACGCACTGATGGCCACTTCCAATCCACCCTACATTCTGATGCAACCCGAAACGCTTCGCCTGATTCGCGATTTACAAGATTGGCGGAACCGCACCGGCCGGCCCGTTTACTTTACCTTGGACGCCGGTGCCAACGTGCATTTGCTGTACCCCGCCGCCGAACATCAAGCGGTTTTAGACTTGTTGAAAAATACCTTACCGGAACTTTATGCCGCCAACCAATATATTCCCGACAAAGTAAAATCCGGCATTGATTAATCCGTATTATTTCTCCGTGCAACGCTGTGCCGTAATCAGTGAAACACTATGGAAAAATTTTTTATAAACCACAGAGGGCACAGAGTTAATATTCACAGAGTAACACAGAGGGATAATTTCTTGGAAGATTACCCAGGGTTCCATGAAGCAATGTCCTTCAATGTTTTCAGTAGCGGAAATGAAAAAACTCCGTGCGACTCTGTGCCGTACTCCGTGCGACTCTGTGGTTAATATTTTTAAAAACCACAGAGGACACAGCGTTTATTTCACATAATAACACAGAGGGTTAGTTTCTTATAAGATTATACCGGGTTGAAAAATAGCAATATCCTTCAATGTTTACAGTAGCGGAAAGGAATAATAAACTCTGCGCGACTCTGTGCCGTACTCCGTGCAACTCTGTGGTTAAAATTTTTAAAAACCACAGAGGACACAGAGTTATTATTCACAGAGTATCACAGAGGATAAAATTCCCATATAACTGTGCAAGATTGCAAAATAGCAATGTCCTTCAATGTTTTCAGTAGTAGAAAGAAAAAAACTCCGTGCAACTCTGTGCCGTACTCCGTGAAACTCTGTGGTTAAAATTTTTAAAAACCACAGAGGACGCAGAATTTAATTTTCACAGAGTAACACAGAGGGAGAATTTCCGGTAAAGTGATGGCTAAGATATACAATAAGTTAGTAGAAATTAATTATTGACCAATACCTTTCCAGGCAGCGCCCAGGGGAATGACATTTACTTAATGACATTTACTTATTGATTGAAAATTCAATTATACATAACGAAAATATTAACATTGGAAACCGTACCACCTATTGATATGTAATACACAAACTGGTCCCAGTGCATTAATAGAGGTAAAACAAACCGACCCCGATGGTGTTGTAAGAAGTTATCCCTGGTACACCCGTCCGGGTTCGGGATATATACGTTTTACCTATGTATCGCCGGACAAACGGAAGTTTAAAGGTACGTTTGAAATGACGGTCTATCATAGCGTAACCGGCGAGGAAAAACATATTACGGACGGACATTTTAATATTAATTTGGATAAATTACATGAATACGGTATGGGAAATTAATCATCTAATTGTATCAACACCCGCCCGGCTGCGGCCGGGTGGGGGTTTTAAACGATATGGTTCCATGTCATTTGGCGTAATTTTTGCTAGTATTTTAATAAATACTCCAAAATGAAAACTTTTAAAATATTACTGGTACTTTTCTCCTTGTCCCTTACGGCGGTGCACTGTAAGGATAACCTAAACCAAAACATAGGTGACGACGGCCTCCCTCATGGTGAAAATACCATGTACTATTATGTGGATGGGAAATTAGTTATTCCGGAAACGAAATACGCTGGAACACATATCCGATATGCTATTGGTTATAGGTACTGTGTGTCTATCAGTCCACATGCAGGTTGGTTGATTTTAGTAGATTCAAATAAATTAAGAATTATGATTTCTGATATTAGTGAGGGGCGCCATGATTTTCATCAGGCCCATTATGATTTATGTAACATCCCTGATGGTACTTGCGCATTCTTGGACGTAAAGCAAACAGACCCTGATGGTGTTGTCAGAACCTATCCATGGTACACCCGCCCGGGTTCGGGATATATACGTTTTACCTATGTATCGCCGGACAAGCGGAAGTTTAAAGGTACGTTTGAAATGACGGTTTATCATAGCGTAACCGGCGAGGAAAAGCATATCACGGACGGCCATTTTAATATTAATTTGGATAAACTCCATGAATATGGGGTGATAAATTAAAAAATTAATGTGATTGTATTTACCCCCGCCCGGCTGCGGCCGGGTGGGGGGTTTAAACGATATGGCTCCATGTCATTTGGCGTAATTTTTGCTAGTATTTTAATAAATACTCCAAAATGAAAACTTTAAAAATATTACTGGTACTTTTCTCCTTGTCCCTTACGGCGGTTCACTGTAAGGATAACCTAAACCAAAACATAGGCGACGATGGCCTGCCCCATGGTGAAAATACCATGTATTATTATGTGGATGGGAAATTAGTTATACCGGAGACTAAATATTCAGGGGAATATGTAATATATGCACTAGGATACACTATATGCTCTTCGTATAGCCCTAATCCAGGAAAATATGTTATTATTGACTCTAACTATTTGCAAATATTTTTATCCGATATAAATGAAGGGCGCCAAGACTTTAACCAGGCTGTTAGTATGATATGTAATACACAAACTGGTCCCAGTGCATTAATAGAGGTAAAACAAACCGACCCCGATGGTGTTGTAAGAAGTTACCCCTGGTACACCCGCCCGGGTTCGGGGTATATACGGTTTACCTATGTATCGCCGGACAAAAGGAAGTTTAAAGGTACGTTTGAAATGACGGTCTATCATAGCGTAACCGGTGAGGAAAAACATATTACGGATGGGCATTTTAATATCAACTTGGACAAATTACATCGATATGGTATTTTAGTTGACGATTGATTAATACGCCCCGCCCGGCTGCGGCCGGGTGGGGGTTTTAAAACGACACGTTTCTATGAAAATTGGTGTGATTTTTGCTAGTATTTTAAAAAATACTCCAAAATGAAAACTTTAAAAATATTACTGGTACTTTTTTCCTTGTCCCTTACGGCGGTGCACTGTAAGGATAACCTAAACCAAAATATAGGCGACGACGGCTTGCCTCATGGTGAAAATACCATGTACT
>JALWYR010000094.1 GCA_027003085.1 Flavobacteriales bacterium | reverse complement strand
CCTTAGCCGAGTAGGCCGTTCGCATCCACCGGATAAAATAATCGGCAAAACGCTCGTAGGGGCTACCTTGTTCCAGCATTTGCAGTGCCTTGCGTATATCGCCGCGTGCCGTTGCAGCCGTCATTCGAGCTTGTTGGTCGTCTATACCTTGATCGATGAGCAATTGTTGCATCACCTCGGGGGTCAGGGGCGGGACATCGAAACTTTGCGCACGCGAGAGCACGGTGGGCAGAATTTGGCGGCTGTCGTCGGTGAGGAGGAAAAAATAAGTATGTGGCGGAGGTTCTTCCAGGATTTTGAGCATTTTGTTGGCCGTGGCGGCGTTCATTTTTTCGGCATGCCACAGGATAAACACCTTGCGTGGTGCCAAAGCCGGATACAGGGCCGCTTGTTGTGCTATCATTTCGGCGTCGGCCACGCGGATGAGTCCTTGCTTGTTTTCGGCATCGATACGACTCATCCAGTCGCTGTAATCGCCGAAGGGTTGTTCGTTCATAAATTCCCGCCAGAGGGCGTAGAATTCGGTATGGACGGCGGTTTTGATTTTTTTTGTGGGTGCGGTGGGGAAAACATAGGTCAGGTCGGGGTGGGTGCCGTGGCGGATTTTTTCCAGGCAATCCTCGTCGTCGCCGCAAAGCATATAAGCGGCCAGGCACGAAGCCGCAGGCAGGGTGCCGAAGCCATCGGCGCCTTCGAGCATCAAGGTGTGCGGAAAGCGGCCGGCATCGGCCATGCGTTTCAGCATTTTACACAGGCGGGCTTGAATGTGGGGTTTGGCGATTTGCATGCTTGATGAAAAATACGGATTTCCGGGCAAGGGCGGGTTATTGTTCCTGGTCGAGCAGGGCTTTGATTTTGGCCATGTTGGGCACCAAAATCACTTCGATACGTCGGTTTTTGGCGCGGTTTTGGGGCGTGTCGTTGGGCGCTACGGGATGGTATTTACTGCGACCGGCGGCTACCAGGCGTTTGGGATCGATGCGGGTGTTTTTGAGCAATTGACGCACCACGGTGGTGGCCCGTTTGACCGAAAGGTCCCAATTGTCTTCGATATATGCATTGCCGCGGTAGGGCACATCGTCGGTATGGCCTTCGATGGTGATTTCGATGTCGGGATTATCGGCCAAAACCGAAGCGATTTTGTTCAGGGCCGAAAGTCCGCGGCCTTTGAGTCGCCAACTGCCCGAGTCGAAAAGCAGTTTGTTTTGCATGGACACATAGAGTTTGCCGTCTTTCATATGCACTTGGAGTCCTTGGGATTTGAATTCGTCCAGCGAGGCCGACAAACTTTGTTTGACACGGTTCAAAATTTCGTCTTTTTTGGCCAAAATTTGTTCCAATTCGCCAATGCGGGCACTACGTTCGTCCAGTTCGCGTTGTAGTTTTTCCAGTTCGGCCCGTTCCTGTGCCAGGTTTTTTTCTTTTTGTTCCAATTGGCGAATCAATTCCCGGGTTTTGACCGATTGGGCTTCGAGGGCGGCCGAGCTTTTTTGGGCCAAGGCATCATAGGAGGCCTGCATGTTTTTGTAGGCCTTTTCGGTGGAAGCATAGAGTTTTTCCAAATTGGCATAATCGGTTTTGCAACGTTGGAGTTCGGCTTGCAAATTATCGAACTTGGTTTGTTGGGTGGTCAGAAGGTTTTGCAAGCTGTCGTTTTGTTCTTCCAAATCGCTCAGCCGGTCTTTGGCCGTGAAATATTGTTCCTGTAAATCGCTGAATTTTTTCTTGCTTACACAACCCGATAGCAAGAAACTTAGGATAAAGGCAAACAAAAGTGTTCGTTTCATATTTATTGATTTTTCAAATTAACCATAAACTCAAAATTCCTGCGGCAATAAACAACCGGATGTGGAGGTAAGCCCACCGGAATTTTTGTTTCAGGAACAAATATACGATAATGGGCATCCACAGCGCCATAATAACGAGAAAAAATCGCAAATATTCTCCTTGGACCAAGGTAAACATTCGTATCCACACGGCATACCAAGCCAGCAAAGTTATCCACAAGGCCTTTCGAAGGGTGCCTTGGCCGTATTTGACCAAAATGCTGTGAATATTTTGCGTCAAATCGCCGGGTAAGGTCAAGTTTTCCTTGATGTATTCCTTGATCATCAATCCCAAAAACACCAGGATTCCGGCCCAAACGATAAAATCGTTCCAGCTTTTGAAAAACAACATCAACCCGAAAAAGGGCACCATAATCAGGGCGGGGGGGCCGGCTTCGTGGAGCCAAGGGCGACGTTGGGCCTTGTGAAAGTAGAGCCATATAACGAAAGCATAGGTTCCGAAAAACAAGGCCGCACGCCAAGAGATAAGCCAAGCGGCCATTAAGGCAAAAAAGTTCAGGGCAAAATACAAATAAAGTTTTTTAGCCATGTCGAGCTTGGCTTCGCGGGCGGTTTTGGCCGGACGGTTGATAAAATCGCGGCGCAGGTTGTAAAAACCGTCGATAATATATCCGGCGGTAATCACCGATGCGGTGGCCAGCAACATAAGGCCGAAACGCCTGTGCCAAAGCAGGTCAAACCAATGGCAGCGGGGACAAAAAACCTGTGTGGCCGTAAACCATTGGGCCAACAACAGGGCCAAAACGTTTTGGACGCGAATGAGCGAAAAAAAAGCCAAAAGTTTATCCCACAGGCGGGACATGGTTAAAAACGGTAAATCACTTGGAGCCGGAAGTCTTTGAGTTGCTCGCGGGTTTTTTCAAAATCGTCGGTAAAGCCCAACATGTAACCGCCTCCGCCCGAACCGCAAAGTTTAAGATAATAATCGCCCGTTTGCATGCCTTTTTTCCATACATCGAGCATGTGTTCGGGAATCATGGGGCGGAAATGTTGATAGACCGTAGCGGATAGTTGGCGGACATTTTGAAGCAGACTTCCGAATTGGCCATGTATGAAATCGGTAACGCAGCGATTGGTGGTGGCGATAAATTCTTCTTTGAGTACTTTGCGAAAACCTTCGTCTTTGAGTTTTTCCATAAAGATTTGGACCAGGGGAGCGGTTTCGCCTTTGGTTTGGGTGTCGATAAGGAAAATGGCGCCTTTGCCTTCGTCTTTGCGCTGCGGAATACCGGTGGGTTCGATGATTTTTTCCTCATTGACCAGGATGGGCACGCTCAAATAGCTGTTCAAAGGGTCCAAACCGGAACTTTTGCCGTGGAAAAAACTTTCCATCAAGGAAAAAATTTCGCGCAGCCGGATAAGTTTTTCCCGCGAAAGGTTTTCGAGGACCGAAATTTTGTTTCGTGCGTAGCGTTCGTAAACGGCGGCCACCACGGCGCCGGAACTTCCCAGTCCGTAACCTTCGGGAATATCGGATTCGAAATACAGGCCTTCGTCCAAATCCCGGGCAAATTCATCCAAATCCAAATCGAGCAATCCGGGATTTCCGGCTTGTTTTTCTTGCAAGTAGCCAAAGAAGTTACGCAACTGCCGGTTGGAACGGCGTTGCTTATCGGTTTCCAAAGCCGAGGTTTTCAGGCCGCCCTTGAATTGCTGATAAGGGATGGCCAAGGCTTTGGAATTTTGCATAATGCCGTATTCGCCGAACAGGAGAACTTTTGCGAAATATTTGGGGCCTTTTTTGGTCATGGCAAGCGGAATTTCCCCGGGCAAGTTACAAAAAAAAGCCGTATGACGACGCATACGGCTTTGGTTTCAGGGGGGTATTTTTAGAATTAGTCGCAGTTGTCAAATTGGACATCTTGGGTGCTTACGGGATTTCCGCGGTCGTCGGTTTCTTCATACTTGATAGGGAAACCCTTGTTGTTATAGGTAATGGCGGTGTTGGTTATTTCGGTTGAGGGGTTTGTGCCGTAAACATTGTGTTCCATGTGGATTATATTGTTTACGCGAGTTTTGGGATAGGTTTGCGTTACCACATTGTCGAAGGCGCGTTTACCTTGGTCGTATTGGAAATCATACTCTTCTTTCACAGTGTTCATGTCATTGGTATCGTACACCTTAATATTTGTTACGTTATCACCTGTATAAGTATAAACAGAAGTTTCATCAACATCATCAGCGCCATTATTTTCCGTATCGAAATATTGATATCTTTCTTGGATTAATTTTCCATTATTATCATAGGTATAGGTATATTTCCAAGTAAGATCATAACCGCCATTTTGATTAAGCCATTCCAAGCGACGTTCAGAGTACCTGTCATTTTGGATTATATAAATAAATTTACCATATACCGTGCCATTGTATGTCAAATCTATCCGTTGCAGTAATCCTTTATCCTCGTCGGCATAATAATATTTATAATTTATATCGCTATAAGAAATTTCGCTCGTGTCTCCAATGTAGGTAAATGCCCGTATCTTGCGTTTAATCAAATTTTTATCATATTGATAAACAACATGTTCTTCTTTAATATCTCCTACCAGAGGATTATGATTAACATAATCAATCTTTTTAACCAAACATTCATAGGTTTGTTCTTGCGTACCGTCGTCGTCGGTTTTGTCTTTTTTACATTTGCCGGCGAGCAGGGCAAAGGCCAAGAATAAATACAATACTTTTTTCATGGTTTTGATGATTTTGAGATGATTTATTAGTGCACAAATATATATAATTCTAACAAAAATTATTCCAAATAATTATTTTACATCGAAATATGTAAAAAATCCCATAGGTTTACCGGATACGGTCGGCCGATTTTACCAGGTTTTCATCCCGCCAGATGGCTTTGTTGGCTAACTTGACAAAAACGATAGACAGGGCGGGTAGCAACCAAACGGCGTCCTTCTTCGAAACCGGGATTCCTCCGGACGCATAGGCCTCGTAAGCCCGTAAACCTATGAGAATCAACAAAAGAAAAATAACCGAAACATTGACCCAAACCTGAACATGCCTAAACTTGTAGAGGAATATGTTCAGGAATATCAATAAAGCGGCAAGCCAAGCACCATTGGTATAATAAACGCTAAAATCCGATGTGGCGGGATATACCACATAGGTAAATGTGGCTGCCGATAGGGCGGCAATCATCATCCACAGCGTTTGAATACGTTGAAGCATGGGCTTGCTTTTGTTTTACAAAGTTAAGGTTTTTCGTTCGATTTAGCTTTCCCGTTCCACTACCATGGCACTGGCACCGCCACCACCGTTGCAAATGCCTACGGCTCCGTAGCGGGCGTCTTTTTGGTGCAGGATGCGAACCAAGGTGCCCAAAATGCGCGCGCCGCTCACACCCAAGGGATGGCCCAGCGAAACGGCACCGCCGTAAATATTGGTCCGGCCGGACGGGAGGTTCAGGAGTTTTTCGGTTACCAATGCTACCACCGAAAAGGCCTCGTTCACCTCGAAATAGTCGATGTCGGTGAGTTGAAGGCCGGCTTTTTCGACGGCTTTGGGCAGGGCCTTGGCCGGTGCGGTGGTAAACCACTGGGGCGGATTAGCCGCATCGGCATAGGAAAGGATACGTGCCATAGGTTTTACGCCCAATGCTTCGGCCTTGCGCCGTGTGGTTATCACCAAGGCGGCTCCGCCGTCGTTGATGGTGGAGGCATTGGCGGCGGTTACCGTGCCGTCAGGTGTAAACACGGGGCGCAGTTTGGGAATTTTGTCGAACTTAACGTTGGTATATTCTTCGTCGCGGTCGATGATGAGCGGCTCGCCTTTGCGTTGGGGAATTTCAACGGGCACCACTTCGCCTGCCAAAAAGCCCGAGTCCCATCCGGCGGCGGCACGCTCATAGGAACGTATGGCATATTCGTCCTGCTGCTCGCGCGAAATACCGTATTCCTTGGCCGTGAGGTCGGCAAAAACGCCCATATGTTTGTGGTGGAAACTGTCGGTAAGTCCGTCGAACACCAATCCGTCCACGGCCTTGACGTCGCCCAGTTTGACAGCTTGGCGTGCGGAATAGTAATGAGGGGCGCGGGACATATTTTCCATACCTCCGGCAACCATCAATCCGGCTTCGCCGGCCCGGATTTGGGTGGCGGCCAGCATAACGGCTTTGAGGCCCGAAGAGCAAACCTTGTTGATTGTGGTAGCAGGAACCGAATCGGGAATACCGCCCTTGATGGCCGCTTGGCGGGCGGGGGCTTGGCCCACGCCTGCTTGGAGCACGTTGCCCATAAACACTTCGTCCACATGGCTTGCATCAATACCTGCCTTTTGCAGGGCACCGGCAATGGCTGCGGCGCCAAGCTCGCCGGCGGGAACACTACTCAATCCGCCCAGAAAACGTCCTAGCGGTGTTCGTGCATAGGAAAGGATAACGATATCGTCGGGATTTTTCATTGTTGTGATTTTTCGGATTGTTCAAACTTACGAATTTTCGGGCGGATAGGAGCGGTATTAAACAGGAGAATGCCGATTAACGATTAACCGGTTTAAGA
>JALWYR010000093.1 GCA_027003085.1 Flavobacteriales bacterium | reverse complement strand
AAGAGCTTGGCTGGACGGCCCGCCGCACAATGGCCCAAGCCCTGCGCGACGCTTGGCAATGGGAAAAGAAAGTCCGTAACATCGAAAAATAAGCACCGATGAAAGTGTTGATGATTTATGCAAATAGCTTCGGCTACACGCCCGCCGTGAAAAGCTTGCCCGGTTTTCCCGATATTTCCGAAGGAAAAACCTTTCGTGATGTGCAAGTGGTGTGCGTGCAGGTCGAAGAAAAGGATCCCGAACGGATGAAGCCCTTGGAAACCAAATTGGTCAAACTGATCAAATGGGCGGCCAAAAAGAACGGGACCCGCAAAATATTGCTGCATTCGTTTGCCCACCTTTCCGAAAGCAAAGCGCCACCCGGAATTTCCAAAGAACTTTTCGACCGGGTCGAAACACGGCTTCGTAATAGTGATTTCCAGGTGGAACAAACGCCCTACGGTTATTTCCTGGATTTGCAATTGGATGCGCCGGGCAAAAGCAGCGCACGCATTTTTAAAAGTTTGGACTGATGTATAAAGAAAAAATTTTGGTGCTCCGGAACGCCTCTATCCTGCAACGGGGTTATCCTATTCTCACCGGTGTAAACCTGGAAATCGACCGGGGCGAATTGGTTTATTTGGTTGGCCGCACGGGTTCGGGTAAAACCAGTTTGATCAAAACGCTTTATGGCGAAATTCCCTTGGCCGCAGGCGAAGGTCGCGTGGTGGGAATGGATTTGCACCGGCTCAAACGCAAACAAATTCCCGAATTGCGCCGCCGGTTGGGCATCGTTTTTCAGGATTTTCGATTGCTAATGGACCGTAGCGTTTACGATAATTTGGATTTTGTGCTCCGGGCCACCGGTTGGAAAGACAAAGCCCAACGCCGCCAGCAAATCCATAAGGTTTTGTTGCAAACCGGTATGATGGACAACAAAGACAAGCCGGCTTATGTGCTTTCGGGCGGCGAACAACAACGGGCGGCCATTGCCCGCGCATTGCTCAACGAACCGCAACTCATTCTGGCCGACGAGCCCACGGGCAATTTGGATCCCGACACGAAGTTCGAAATTCTGGAATTGTTCCGCAAACTCAACACCTTGGGGCACACCGTGCTCATTGCCACCCACGACTATGCCACTTTGCTCAAATATCCCGGCACCACCTATATGTGCAAAGACGGCAAAGTAACCGAAGTGGAATTACAAACCGAGTGAACCCGCACCTGCATATCATAGCGCTGGACAATCCGTGGCCGCCGGATTACGGTGGCGCCATTGATATGTATTACAAAATCCGGGCTTTGGCTGCCGAAGGTGTCAAAATCGACTTGCATCTTTTTGCCTACGGACGCAACGACACGGGCGACTTGGCGGATATGGTTCATTCCTTGCATATTTACCCGCGCCGGCGGTCTCCTTTGGCTTTATTTTCTTCATTGCCCTTTATTGTGCGCACACGAATGAATGCTTCGATGGTGAAAAATATTTTGCAAAATCCGGCACCGGTCTTGTTTGAAGGCATTCATACAACGGGCATCTTGCCGCAATTGGCAGATTTACCCGTTTTTTTGCGGGTGCATAATGTGGAACAAAATTATTACGATTATTTGGCACGGAACGAAACGAATTTTTTCCGGCGTAGCTATTACCGGCGCGAAAGCCGGAAATTGGAACAATACGAACCGAAAATTTGGGCCGGAGTAAAAAATAATTTTTGCCTGCATCCCACAGACACGCAACACGTATCCGCCTACGGGCAGGCGGTGGAAATTCCGGTTTTTCATCCTTTCGACAGGGTGGAAATCGATACGGGAGAGACCGAAAAATTCGTG
>JALWYR010000092.1 GCA_027003085.1 Flavobacteriales bacterium | reverse complement strand
CGAACCTTGCTGTGAAGTTTCAACCCGTCGATTAGGGGTTCGGTATGGTCCACTTGGGCCCTCCTTTTGGAAATAGACGAATTCCTGAGAAAGATTTTAAAGGTGTTATCACTAAAATTGAATCCCCAGTATCCGGCGCCGTAATAATTTCCGATATCCTCCAAAGGCCAACTACCTGCTGCGGGATAAAAATCGCCATTGACTTGGAAACAAATATTTCCCATAACCGTACGTATGCCCAAGGCCTTAATTTCATTGACGGTTTGGTCTATAAGTTCCTTGGTGTTTTCATCCATCAAGGGACTGCCAAAAGTGGGGTCTCCACCCGAACGTAAAATCAAATTGCCATAGAGCGTGTCGTGTTTGATTTGACCGTGATAGAGAAAATCGGTTTGGTAAAAATAATCTTCGCCATAGTCATCCAAGGCCGAAAACACATACAGCGTTTTAAGTGTGGATGCGGGAACCATCAGTACCGCAGAGTTATGCCCGACAAGAGGTTTACCCGTTTGTAAATCAATGATATGGTAACCCACCACGGCATTTTTCAAGGCCGGATGGTTGCGGAAATTATACAGCAATTTGGAAAGCCCTTGGGCATTGAGGCTCCAAGGTAAAAACAAAAAAAGAAGAGCAAGGGTTTTGATTCTCATAGCTTTATGTTTTTTTTGAACGTGTCCAAAAAAATCCCCCGCCAATAACCAGCGCCAATACCATACTTAGCAAAGGTTGTGCCGAAATAATACCGGGATAAAAAACCGCAGACGTTAACATTCCCGCCGCAGCGCCGCCAAAATGCGCTTCGTGGCCTATACTGCCGGTTTGACGTTGCATCCCGTAGGTGGTGTAGAGCAAATAACCGATGCCGTAAATGATGGCCGGAATAGGGATGGGTATGGGCAGAATAATGATTTTCATACCCGGATTGATCAGTATGGATGCAAATAAAATACCGTTTACTGCACCCGAATTGCCCACAGCCGAATACCAATCGTGATTTTTATGGAAATAATACGCCAATAAGTTTCCGCCTGTCATGGAAACAAAATATATCGTCAAAGCGCCGAAGGGGCCGAAAAAATTTTCCACCACGGGCATAAAAAAGAACAAGGTAATCATATTGGCCGCCAAATGTCCCCAACCGGCGTGTAAAAAAGCTCCGGTAATCAAACGGTAATATTCACCGCGCTTTATGCTGCCAACATTGAACTTGTATTTTTCAAAAAACCCGTAATCGTTTAAACCCTTGTAGGTTATCAGAACATTTATCGTAATTAGAAATATGGTTAACAAACTTGTATGCATAGGTTTAATGAATTATTTTGTTTTTAGTAATGTAAGTTAATCCGATTTTTAAATTAAAAAAATGACAATAATAACACATTTGCATTTTGGTCTGATAGGATATTGCTTTCATATAACTAACTTTGCATCCGGTTGAATCATCCGTTATGGCCAAACCTGCCAAATACATCCAAATCCTGGGCGCCCGCGAGCACAATCTGAAAAACATCGATGTGCGCATTCCGCACCGTTCGCTCACGGTGATTACCGGCGTGTCGGGTAGCGGAAAAACCAGCTTGGCCTACGATACGCTCTATGCCGAAGGCCAACGCCGTTTTGTGGAAAACCTATCCACCTATGCCCGGCAATTCCTGGGCAAAATCGAAAAGCCGCGGGTGGATATGATCAAAGGCATTGCGCCCACCGTGGCCATCCGTCAAAAAGGCCTCAACGCCAACGCCCGTTCCACCGTGGGCACCATCACCGAAATCTACGACTATTTGCGCCTGCTTTTTGCCCGTGTGGGCATCACCGTTTCGCCCGTGTCGGG
>JALWYR010000091.1 GCA_027003085.1 Flavobacteriales bacterium | reverse complement strand
ATCAAACGTGTGCTGGCCTATTCCACCATGTCGCAAATCGGTTACATGATGATGGCCTTGGGTGTTTCGGGCTACGAAGGCGTGGAAGGCCTGGGTTATATGGCCGGTATGTTCCACTTGTTTACCCACGCCATGTTCAAGGCATTGCTATTCCTGATTGCCGGCGTAGTGATTCATGCCGTTCATTCCAACCTGATGAAAGATATGGGCGGATTGCATAAATATATGCCCATTGCCAGTTGGACCTTTCTTATTGCCGCCTTGGCCATTTCGGGCATTCCGCCTATGGCGGGTTTTTACAGTAAAGACGAAATTTTACATGCGGCCTTCGAATACAGCTTTATCATTTGGCTAACGGGCTTTCTGGTAGCCGGATTGACGGCCTTCTATATGTTTCGCTTGTATTTCCGCATATTCCACAACGGCACGCGCGAATATCACCACCGGCCCAAGGAAGATAGCCGCGCCATGACCGGCCCGCTGATTTTCCTGGCGGTGCTCACGCTGACCGTGGGCTGGGTGTTTACGCCGTTTTCAGAATATGTAACGCCCACGCGTGTTCCGTTCCATTACCATATTCATTGGGGCAGCCCGTTGGTATTGGGTTCCATGGCCATTGCGCTTACGGGCATATTGGCCGCTTACTTTTTCTACTACAAGCCCACGGAATATCCGCAAAAGGTGGCCCGTGCGTTCGGCATCACCTACAAGTGGGCCAAGGATAAGTTCTATATGGACGAACTCTATTTGTTCGTTACCAAACGGATCATTTTCGACAAAATTTCCAAGCCCGCCGCTTGGTTCGACCGCAATGTGGTGGATGGCATGATGGATGCTTTGGGGAACACCACGGTGTGGATTTCCAATCGCATCAAAGGCCTGCAATCGGGACGCTTGCAGGAATACGGAATTTACTTCGTCTATGGAGTTGTGGTGCTGATTATGGTGTTTTATTTTCTTAACTTCTAAAATGACCGACGAATGGATATTTTAACCTTATTTGTCGTTGTTCCCACGCTGACGGTGCTGGCCTTGGTGTTTACCAAAAACCTGCGCCAGGCACGTATTACGGCTTTGGCCGGTATGTTGGTGCAACTGTTGATGGCCTTTCACCTGGTGTGGAAATACATGAACGACCGGGCCGCCGGTGCCACCGACCTGATGCTGTATGTGAAAGACAAAGTTTGGTTTCCCGACTGGAACATACATTATTACATTGGCGTGGACGGAATTTCGGTTTTGATGATTATGCTCACATCGCTTATCGTGGTGGCCGGCATTTTTGTGTCGTGGAAAATCGATGATTTGCCCAAGGAATTTTTCATTTCGCTCATTGCTTTGGCCACCGGGGTCTTCGGTTTCTTTATTTCACTCGACCTGTTTACCATGTTCGTGTTCTACGAAATTGCCGTGATTCCCATGTATTTGCTCATCGGTATTTGGGGAAGCGGGCCGCGCGAATACGCCGCCATGAAACTGACGCTGATGTTGATGGGCGCTTCGGCCTTGTTGTTGGTGGCCATTTTGGGTATTTATTTCCATTCGTCGCCCGACGGGCATTATACCTTTAATGTGTTGGAAATTGCCAAGCACGCCAACCTGTCGCCTGCGATGCAAAAAATCTTTTTCCCGCTGGCCTTTATCGGGTTCGGCACCATTGGCGCTTTGTTTCCGTTCCACACATGGTCGCCTGACGGTCACTCTTCGGCACCCACGGCCGTTTCCATGCTCCATGCCGGCGTGTTGATGAAACTGGGCGGTTATGGTATTTTTCGCGTGGCCATGTATTTGATGCCGCAAGGCACGGTGTTTTGGACCAACTTTTTCCTGGTATTGGCCGTTATAGGTGTGGTTTACGGCGCTTATGCCGCCATCCAACAAACCGATTTGAAATACATCAACGCCTATTCGTCGGTGAGCCACTTGGGATTGGTATTGTTCGGGCTGTTGATGCTGAACAAGGTGGCATGGAACGGCGCCATGCTGCAATCGCTGTCGCACGGATTTATCACGGCCCTGTTCTTTGCGCTCATCGGAATGATTTACGGCCGCACGCACACGCGTGATGTGCGAAAAATGCGCGGATTACTCAAAATCATTCCCTTCATTGCCACGGCCTACGTGATTGCCGGATTGGCCAACCTGGGTTTGCCCGGATTCAGCGGTTTTGTGGCCGAGATGAATATTTTCCTGGGCGGATTTTTGAACAATAGTTTATACAAACAAATCATGACCGTTTTGGCCGTTTCGTCCATTGTGGTAACGGCCGTGTATATCCTGCGCGTGGTGGGCATGATGCTCATGGGCCCGCCCAAGGAAGAACACAAAGGATTGCCCAAGGCCTATTGGTATGAAAAAACCGCCGTGTATATCCTGATATTCTTTATTGCCGCCATCGGAACCATGCCGTGGTGGTGGCTCAAATTTATTATTCCCAGCGTGGAAAACTTCCTTAAACCCTTTATGTAAAAACGACCGACTATGAATTGGGAAAATCTGTTTGCCCTGATGCGTAACGAAATTCTGCTGGTTTTGGCTATTTTGGCCCTGATTCTGGTGGATTTGTTTACGCCCAAATCCAAAAAAAATTATGTGGTTCATACGGCCAATGTTTTGTTCTTCCTGTTTATGCTATGGAGTTTTGTCCCCTTGCCCGAAGGAACATTGTTCGGCGGAAGCTTTGTGAGCAAGCCCTTGATCGGCTTTTTTAAAGCCGTGATGAATGTGGGCGTGATGCTCATCATGTTGCAAGCGGTGGAGTGGGTGCGCAGGGAACTCATTCCGCAAGGATTTGCTTCGGAATTTTATGTGTTGCTGTGGTCGTCGCTGTTGGGTTTGGATTTTCTGATTTCGTCGGGTGATTTCCTGATGTTCTATTTGGGATTGGAACTTTCGGCCCTGCCCGTAGCGGCACTGGCGGCTTTTGAGTTTTACCGCAAACGTTCGGCCGAAGCGGCGGTGAAATATGTATTGCTTGCCGCCATGTCGTCAGCCATTATGCTTTTCGGTATTTCGTTGATTTATGCCACCAGCGGAAGTATTTATTTCGATGAAATTTTGCATGTGCAACAAATGCCGTTATTGGAATTGGTTGGTTTTATGATGATGGTATCGGGCGTGGCCTTCAAAATTTCGTTGGTTCCCTTCCACTTTTGGACGGCCGATGTTTACGAAGGTGCACCCACGGTGGTGTCCAACTACCTGTCGGTTATTTCCAAAGGTGCGGCCGTGTTTATCCTGATGACTTTGTTGTTTGTTCCGCTGCGCCGTTACGAAGGCACATGGACATTGATGCTTTGGATCTTGGCCGTATTGACCATGTTTACGGGTAACTTTTTCGCCTTGCGTCAGCAAAATATGAAGCGCTTTTTGGCCTTTTCGTCGGTGGCCCAGGCCGGTTTTATTCTGTTGGGCGTTATCGGCGGAAACGAAATGGCCGTTAAAACGGTGATTTATTTCCTGTTGATTTATATTTTTTCCAATGTGGCGGCCTTTGGTGTGGTGCACGTGATTGCCATGCACAGTGGCAAGGAAAATATCGACGATTATACCGGACTTTATCGCACCAATCCGCGGTTGAGCTTGCTTTTGATGCTGGCATTGTTCTCCTTGGCCGGTATTCCGCCCGTGGCGGGCTTTTTCGGTAAATTTTTCCTCTATGCCACGGCGGCAAATAAGGGTTACTACTGGCTGGTATTCATTGCCGTGGTCAATGTTACCATTTCGCTCTACTATTATTTGCTTCCGGTACGTGCGGCCTTTTTACGGCGAAGCGAAAATCCCATACCTTATTTTAAATCGGACATTTACTCCAAACTGGGTTTTGTGGTTTTGGCCGCAGGGCTTATTCTCATCGGACTCTATTCGCCGTTGTATGAATACATTGCACAGCTAAGCCAAATTTTCCAATAATCCAAAAAAGCAAAGGCATATGAAACTCCCCGGTAAACATCAATTCGGCGACATTGGCGACAAACGCGGCACCATTGTGGAAAAAGGCGCCACGGCCGAGCGTATGCAATTTCTCAAAGCATTATTGGAACATAACGGCTTTGAAGTTTTGGTGGCCGAAGAACGTCGTAAAAAAGAAGACGACCCGGTTACCTATACGGTGGGCGTTACCGATTTGATATTCAATCCCACCATTTGGATTTACGAACGCCGGCTCAAAACCCCCGACGGCCGCATCGTAACTCAGGAATATTGGTTTGGCAATACCGAAGATACCAAACCGCAATACTGGAACAAACGATTCGGATTCAAAGAATGAAAAATCCACCTTTGTTGAATGAATTTTGGACTTTTAATAAAATAATTCATAACTTTGTAAGTCGAATCGGGACCCATAGCTCAGTTGGTTAGAGCACCTGACTCATAATCAGGGGGTCGCAGGTTCAAGCCCTGCTGGGTCCACCTAACAACGAAACGACAATGAAAAGACTACTTACCATTCCAGCTATGCTACTTGCCGTCCTGTCGTGGGCGCAGGGGCCACCTCCGCCGCCGGGGTCGCCGATCGACACCGATATTTGGATACTCTGGCTAAGCATGTTGATGCTTATGTTGGGGTTATGGCTATATCGTTCACGTAAGCGGTATGTCCGCCGGTAAAAAATTTCTCAGTTGGAGCAGCGGCAAAGATGCCGCTTTTTCTTTATGGCGCCTGATACAATCCGGCCAAAAACCCGATTTGCTACTCACCACCGTAAACCGCGACTACGGACGTGTTTCCATGCACGGGCTGCGTATCGAACTGCTACGGCTACAAAGTCAGCGGGCAGGTATTCCTCTACTGGAAATTCCCCTCTCGGCCGATGTGGACATGGAAACCTACAACCAAACAATGGCCGAATATTTGCAACGACTTAAATCCGAAGGATTTACCCAAGGTTGTTTCGGTGATATTTTCCTCGAAGACCTGAAAAAATTTCGCATCCGCCAAATGGCTTCGGCAGGCTTTTCCACTTGTTTTCCCGTATGGGGCGAACATACGCGGCAAATGGGTTTGGAAATTATCCGTTCGGGAATCAAAGCCGTAGTGGTAACGGTCAATGCAAAAAAACTCGACCGCTCGTTTGTGGGGCGCGAATACGACGAATCCTTCATCAACGACCTGCCCGACGGAGTGGACACTTGCGGCGAAAACGGTGAATTTCACACCTTTGTCTATGATGCGCCTTTTTTTGCAAGTCCAATTCATTTTACCCGCGGCGAAACGGTTTTTCGCAGCTACAAACCATGTAAAAAGGACGATACCAAGCGGTTCGGCAGCTCCGGAAAGGATAATCCCAAAGGATGGGACACGGGTTTTTGGTATTGCGATATTTTGCCTTTCGGCTAGCCGTAATTTTTGATGTAGTTTTTCCGGAGCTTCGCAAGTCTTCGGGGCGCCGGCGGCGGAATGAAAATTCCGCTGCCGGCGGCGCAAAATTTAGCGGCAAATTGTTTAGCCGAAATCCGGAGGTAAAAGCGATTCAACCGGAAATTTCCACCTGCTTTTTGCGCCGCCGGCCCCGCGCCTTCGGCGCGGGGCCGGCGCCCCTTGTCTTGCTCCGCGGCTCCGGGAACCTGCGGCTTCCGGTGGTCAACGACACAGGCCCCGCCTTGTTTCCCTGCGCAGTTTCGCAAGCCCCTGCGGGTCTTGCTTCACGGCTCCACAAGCCTGCGGCTTCCTGCGGCCAACGCCCGAGCCGCGCCTTGTCTTGTTCCGCCCTCCGCGAGCCCTGGCGGTCTCGCTCCGGCGCTCCGTGAACCGCCTAACGGCGTTTCACTTCGCGGCTTCGCAAGCCCTTCCGGCGCCGCTTCGCTTTGCCGTTGGTCTTGCTTCGCGGGCCTCGGAACCTTCCGGTTTCCTCGGCGGCTCCGGGAGCCACCTCTGGCGTCTCCCTTCGCGGGCTACGAAGCCCTTTGGCGCCTTCGCTACGCTCCGGCGCCGCCGGTCTTCGCCGCCGGCTCGGGAAACCGGCGCTTCCGATGGCCAACGCCCGGGCCGCGCTTGTTTTCCCTCGCGACCCTCGGAGCCCTGTCGCCTCGCTCGGACTTTGCCTCGCTCGGCGGCGGTCTCCTCGGGCATGCTTTTTGTCATTCCCGCGAAAGCGGGAATCCAGAAAAATAATGTAACATTTGTATTTAGACTCCTCATCAATCCCTTGGGTGTGAATCCTCTCCTTCAATGTTTACAGTAGCAGAGCGGTGTCATTCCGACGGAGCCGCGCAGCGGCGACGAGGAATCTCTTCACGGGCCGGACAATAGGAACGTAATACTCCGCCTTGGATGAAGCATCCGTGTCGAGATTTCTCAGTCGCGCCCTTCGGGCGCTCCATCGAAATGACACGCTGCTTCAATGTTTACAGTAGTGAATAAGCATAAACCCGGATGTTTCAACCAAGGCCGGATGTTCCATTATGGACGGGCGATTTATCGCGCACACCTTATTATCGCGCCAGGGATGGGAGCGGTATGAGCCGAAGGGTAGGCATCGCTTCAAGCATGAAAT
>JALWYR010000090.1 GCA_027003085.1 Flavobacteriales bacterium | reverse complement strand
TTCTTTGGTGCCCAAATTTTCTTGGATTTCGGCTGCCTTGATGGTGGATTGAGCCACAGGCGTCAAACGTTCTTTGGCGATGTCGGCCACACCTACAATGGTAATTTGGCTAAGTGATTCGGCCGAAGGGTTCATTTTAATTTTGCCCAAGTTCAGGGTTTGGCCGGCTTTGACCGAAACGGTTTGGGAATAGTCGTCATATCCCACATACGACACCAACAAGGTATACGTACCGGGTGCAACATTTAAGGTGAATTTCCCGTCGAAATCGGTTGCTGTCCCGGTTTGCGTGCCTTTGAGCAATACATTTGCTCCGGGCAGGGGTTCATTTGTTTCACCGTCAACAACGGTACCCGTAATTTTGCTTTGTGCAAAAATCACATTGGCAGCCATGAATAAGACTGCAAATGCCAAGGTCTTGAAAGTTGTTTTCATCATTTTGATTGTTGATTTTGAGTTATACAAATATCCTAATTTTTTTTCTTTTTCCAAATAACTTATGCCAAATAAAAAAGCCGTCCGAAGACGGCCGTTTGTCATGGCAGGATTATTTCAATGCCAATAATGGGAGCATAAAGCCAGTCGGAAAATTTATCGGCCCCGTCATTAACATCCAACCCGTCAACTTTGTCATTGGGAAACCACGTAAATTTATTTTCCAAATACAAGTGAGTCAATGCCGTTATTTGATAACTGAGTCCTACGGTCATATTAACCGCAGGGGCGAATCCCCCTTGATTATACACATTACCCACAAAACGCGGATGTAAAATATAAGGTTGCGCAGCGGGATCATTGATATTGCCCAAGCTTGATTGTACATTAGGTTTATAATAATAACCCAACACGGAAAGGCCCACATAAGGACTCAGGCGATAGATACCGTATAGCTTATTAAATGAAAAATAAGTGAGGTCTTGTAACCAAAATTCGGTTCCAACTCCAAGGCCCACCAAAACCGGCTTGGCGGTCATGGCACGTAAACGTTTCGCGGTTTCGGATGTTTTTAAAGCATAATGCCCGCGATGTTTTAAATTGCCATAGGCAAAATCAAAGGTGGCAAAAAAGCGAAAATGGTGAATGATATTCCAATGGTATTTATACAAGTTTAAGTACAATTTTCCGTTTAATTGGAATGCATTATTGGCGATATTGGTATTCCAATCATAGCGTTCTCCGAAATCGGATTTGAAAAAACCGTAACTTGCTCCGATGGAGTAACCGTCAAACATTCGGTACTGTGCTTGCAAAGCACTGACTTTCAATAAGGCTACCAATAATATAAGGAATATGCGTTTCACGGCAAACAATATTTATGTAGCAAATGTACAAATTATGTAGCAAATGTACAAAATATTATTGTCTGATATATGATTTTTTTACCGAAATAAGGAAATTTAAATGAGGTTGTATGTCGTGTTTATAAAAGTTATAGCCCGATATACGACGAATTTCGGTTTCGGTTTCGGGGTTTACGGCCACCATGGTAGGCACTCCGCCTCTTCCCAAAAAACGCATAGCCAATTGACGGTTGCGGGCTTTTTGCTCGTCGCTCATAGGCTTGCGTCGCGGAAAATCGGCTAATACCCAAATAATGTCCTTGGCTTCGTCCCGAAACATTTTGTTGGGCAGAACCTCTTTGTGCAATGCCTTGCAGGGTGGGCACCAATCCGACCCGGTAAACAAAATAACGATGGGTTTGTGTTCTTCAAGTGCCACTTTACGCGCCTCATCATAGTCCAAATACCAAGTCATTCCGCCATACTCGACCGTATTTTGGGCCAAAACAAAAAAATGCCCCAAATACATTACAATCAGGGCAAAAATCCATTTGGAATTTTTCATGTTTGGAATTTTTTCGTCAAATGCACAAAAACCCTGCCAAAATCAGGATTCGGACAAGGAATTCACATACCGCATTAATTTCGACTTCAAGTTTGCCGCCTTGTTTTTATGTATGATACCCCGCTTGGCCAATTTGTCGATCATCGAAACAACTTTGGGTAAATATTTTTTGGCCGTTTCGAAATCTTCGGTCATGCGCAACTTTTTAATATTGGTGCGCGTAACCTTGTGATAAAACCGGTTGTGCAAACGCCTTTTGCGGTTTTGGCGGACACGTTTAAGTGCAGACTTGTGGTTTGCCATAATCTCGTTTTGTTGATAATTTGGTTTGTTTTCTCAGCTTGCAGCCCGACGGGGAATCGAACCCCGATTACAGGAATGAAAATCCTGCGTCCTAGCCGTTAGACGACCGGGCCATCCGGTTGGTTGCAATGTCAATCATCGCTTTTGCAGCCCGACGGGGAATCGAACCCCGATTACAGGAATGAAAATCCTGCGTCCTAGCCGTTAGACGACCGGGCCATCCGGTTTTGCGTGCGCAAAGATAAAGATTTTTTTTTACTCGCAAATCAAGTATCATTTTTTTTCTTTCGCCCATAAGTAACAAAACGATAGGCGGGTATGCTTTCCTCTTTGGGCGGCACACTTTCGATTGGCTCCCATCGGGTCGGCGAAAAATCCGGAAAATAAACATCGGCATCCGGCGCTTCGGCATCGATTTCGGTCAAAAACAATTTTTCGGCCAACGGCAAGAAACTTTCGTAAACCTTCCGCCCGCCGATAACAAAAACCGGCTTCCCGAAACACCCGGCCAATGCCAAGGCGCTTTCGGCCGAAGGCCGCACCCAAATGCCCGGCGCCCGGAATTGCGGATTCCGCGACAAAACTATGTTGAAACGCCCGGGCAGTTTCCGCCCGATAGACAAAAAGGTTTTCCGTCCCATAATTACCGTGTTCCCCCATGTAAGCGCCTTAAACCTCCGCAAATCTTCGGGAATACGCCAAATCAACGCATTGTCCTTACCTATCTCGCCCTTCCGCCCCACGGCGGCTATCATGTAAACGGGAACCCGTTTCATACGGCCACCGGTGCGGGAATATGCGGGTGCGGGTCGTAACCGGTAAGCGTAAAATCTTCATACCGGAACGAAAAAATATCTTTCACCTCAGGGTTGATATGCATTTGCGGCAAAGGGCGCGGCTCGCGCGAAAGCTGCTCTTCCACCTGCCGGAAATGATTGCGGTAGATATGCGCATCGCCCAAGGTGTGGATAAATTCACCGGGCGCATAGCCCGTTACCTGCGCCAACATCATCGTAAGCAGCGCATAGGAAGCAATATTGAACGGCACACCGATAAAAATGTCGGCACTGCGTTGGTAGAGTTGTAATGATAGTTTGCCATCGGCCACATACACTTGCCAAAAGGCGTGGCAGGGCGGAAGCACGGCTTTGCCTGCGGCGATGTTTTCGGCATGCGACTTGCCGCTTTCGGGCATCACTTCGGGATTCCAAGCCGTAACCATCATCCGGCGGCTGTCGGGGTTGGTTTTCAGCGTTTCCACCAATTGTTTGATTTGGTCGATGCCCTTTCCGTTCCAATTGCGCCATTGGGCGCCATACACCGGCCCCAGGTCGCCGTTTTCGTCGGCCCATGGATTCCAAATGCGCACTCCGTGTTCGTTCAGGTAGCGGACGTTGGTGTCGCCGCGCAAAAACCAAAGCAGCTCGTAAATCACCGATTTGAGGTGAATTTTTTTGGTAGTAACCAGCGGAAAACCCTCGGCAAGATCAAAACGCATTTGCCAGCCGAAAATACTTCGCGTTCCGGTGCCCGTGCGGTCGGATTTGTCGGTGCCGCGTTCCATCACCGTGCGCATCAAGTCCAAATATTGTTTCATGGGTATGGTGGCTTAGTGTTGAACGGCAAAATTTTCTTCCGGTTTGTGCTTGTAACGGAACAGCAGGGCAAACAGGATGGCAATAACCAAGGCATACAAGGCAAAAATCCCCCAAACCTTAAACCAATCCACCGTATTGCCATCACGATACATATCTACCACCAAGCCACTGAGCTTGGCACCTATCATGGCACCAATACCATTGGTTACAATCATAAATAATCCCTGTGCCGAAGCGCGGATTTTGGGATCCACTTCCTTTTCCACAAACAACGAACCCGAAATATTGAAAAAATCAAAGGCCATCCCGTAAACAATCATCGACAAAATAATAGCCACAGCGCCCAGACCCACAGGCGACCCTACGGCAAAAAGCCCGAAGCGCAAGAACCAGGCCAACATGCTCATCAACATTACGGTTTTGATGCCAAAGCGTTTCAGAAAGAACGGAATGGTCAAAATAAATATGGTTTCACTGATTTGCGATAGCGACATCACTACACCGTTATGTTCAACAATAAAGGTATGGGCGTATTCCGGTATGTTTTTGAAATTATCTAAATAGGTTTCACCCCACATATTGGTGATTTGCAACGCGGCGCCCAAAAGCATCGAAAAGAAAAAGAACAAAAACATTTTCCAATCGGCCAACAAAGCCAGAGCATCCAAACCAAAGGCCTGTGCAAGTGTTTTTTCCGAACTGCGGTCGGGCGGACAATCGGGTAATGTAAAAGTAAACAAAGCCAGGGCTACGGAAACCGCCGCTGCAAAATAAAATTGGGTGGCCACCGTGCCCCAACCCATTAAATCGGTTATCCATGTGGCAATAATAAACCCAATGGTTCCCCACACCCGGATGGGCGGAAAACTTTTCACCACATCCAGGCCGTTTTTGGTCAGAATGCAATAGGAAATAGTATTATCCAATGCAATAGTGGGCATATAAAACATCAAATACAAAAACGTCATCCAAAACACCCCGTTATAGGTATGTTCCCTTGCCAGCAACACCAAAAAAACCGCACCTATCAGGTGCGATAATGCAAATAATTTATTCGGGCTCAACCACTTGTCGGCAATCACACCCATCACGCCCGGCATTACCAACGAAGCCAAACCCAAGGTAAGAAACACGCTCCCGATTTGACTTCCCGAAAAATGCAGCGTGCTAAACATATACTTCGCAAACGACAACAACCATGCGCCGAACACGAAAAATTCCAGGAAATTAAAAACCGTAAGTTTAAATTTGATGCTTTGTGTATTCATAACCGGAAAATTGTTTTACGACTGTTCGGGATTTTCACCCCGTTCCGAATCCCGTTTTTTCATCTCCTTCAACATTTTCAAGGCATCGCGCAGCTTGGCCGCCCGTTCGTAGTCTTCATTGGCAATGGCCTCATCCAGCATTTTTTGGATTTCCGCTTCGTTGGGCATGCGTTTTTTGCCTTTGGGACCTTCATACACTTGCCCGAACAGGGATTGCAAGAGTTTGAAAAAATTTTCGGCCAGTTCTTTGGCCGATTCTTCGTCCAGGTCGATTTCAAACATTTTAAAACCTTCGTTGTCTTTCATCATTTGTTCAAACTTGTCCAGCACATCTTCGATTTCGCGGCTCAATTCATCTTCTTCGGGGCCGGGGGCGTTCATTTCTTCGGGTTCCACGCCCAGGTTGCGGGCTTTTTCGGCATCGGCACCCGTTTGTTTCATCACCTGGGGCACCGTATAAATGGGTGCATTGAAACGCACCGCCAAGGCCACCGCATCCGAGGGCCGGGCATCGATGGTGATTTTTTCGCCGTCTTTGTCCAGGTGGAGTTGCGCGTAAAAAATGTTGTCGGAAAATTTGTTGATTACCACTTTTTCCAGCTTATAACCCAGTTGGAGGATAATACTGCGCATCAGGTCGTGGGTCAGCGGCCGCCGGGGTTTTAGGGTTTTTTCCAACCCGAACATGATGGCTTGTGCTTCGAACGGCCCAATGACGATAGGTAATATCCGGGGCTCGGGTTTGTTTACCTCCTTTAAAATCATCAGGAAAGCACCCGTGCCTGTTTGTGCACTGACAAGCCGTTCCACTTTAAGGCGAATTTCTTCCATGGTCGAAGTTTCAACGGCTAAAATTACAAAATTTATCAGGAACCGGGCGCCCGGGCCCTCATTTACAAGCTGTCGTCCCTTGTTCATCAACAGGGGTTCATTCCCATGGTTTTGTTTGATGCGAAAGGAAATTTGGGGGCTAATTCTTAGGCTGTGCTTGTTTTTTATGTATGCTTCGGGAGCCGGCGGCTTTCAAAGGTCTATGCCAAAACCTTCGCCTTGTCTCCCTCCGGTGCTCCCGACATAGCTACGCAATGTGCGGGATAAGTTCCGGCAGCCCTGCGGTCTGCCTCCACGGCTCCACAAGCCTAAGGCTTCCAAGGGCCGGCGCCTAAGGCCTCGCCTTGTCTTGTTCCGCACTCCGGCAAACTTGCGCGCTTACCGGGCCAAGGCCAAGCACGGGGCGCTTGTTTTGCCTCCGTAGCTCCGGGAGCCACCTTCGGCGTCTCCCTCCATTCGCCGGGGAGCCCGGCCTTTATTAATCCATATTCACTTCCAAGTACATGAAAATCAACTTATAATTCAAAATTCATAATTCATAATTAAAAAAGCCGGTCTCCCCGGACGTTGCTCGGCAGCCCTGCGGTCTGCCTGCGCTCGGGCGTGGAGCCTGCGCCTTCCAATAGCCACCCCACCCTTCCGCGGCTTGTCTCCCCGCCGGCTCCGCAAGCCCTTCCGGC
>JALWYR010000089.1 GCA_027003085.1 Flavobacteriales bacterium | reverse complement strand
AATAGGATTTAGTCCAGCATACTTGGTAATCTTACTTCCTTTAAAAGAGTGATTTACAGTCTTGATTTTGCCGATTGATTTTTTCTTCGTATTTTTCATCTGAAAAGTGGTGTTTGGTGTTTTTGTTTTTTGATTTTATTACCCTAAATATAAACATTTTACACCACTTTTCACCTTTTTTATTTTAGGTTTTTAGGTTAAATAATAAAAGGGTGTTAGCATAATATGCCTGCCCTTTTTTTAGCGAAAAGGATGAATTACCAATAAAATACTTGGATGGTAAGTTGTTGTAATCCTTGCTTTCTTGCCCGTGCAAGGGGGCGGATGCAATAAGCAGAACGGTCAGGAAGGTTAATAGTGCTTTCATGGCAAGTGGTTTTTAGTGGTTTTCAAAAAGAGAAGGAAAGAATTCCCGTACGGAATAATCCTAAGGTTATTAGGAGTTACCAATTTTTTCCAATCGGAATTTTGACGCCCAAATATGGGAAGGCATAAAAATGTTCCACCGGAGGATTTAAGGGAATCAAAAGCCCATAATCCAGAATTAAACCTTGGAAGAGCGTTTGAACGCCGATAAGATGCAAACTGCCCGTTTCATTTATTACGAAGAAATTTTCCGAGATAATGAAACTCCGGGGCGTAATTCCAATACGGCCGGAAAGATTAATTATGTGCTCATCTTCCATAAAAAAGAATTCAGTGTTCTTATCTCCAAAGCCCGAATAATAGTAGTTAATACTCAGATTGGTACGGGGCTCTCCCACGGTAAATCCGGCAAAAAAGCTCATTGAGTAGGTTGATATTTCATCATCCAATATTTTGGATCCGAGCATACCGGCGCTTATGTTGAACATATTCTTTTTAATCGGATAAGCCGCTTTGGCTTTAATCCATACGGGAGTAGGTGCTCCATCCAACAAAAACAGAGGCATCATGCCGGTTCCAACCGAAATGTGGTCGGTAATGCCATAATAGAAATCATTGAAAAACAGCCAAGTATTGGCATAATATACCTGGCCTTTTTTCAATGAGTAGGATGAATTTCCAACAAAATAATTGGAAGGCATCATGCTAAAATCCTTGCTTTCTTGCCCGTGCAAGGGGCCGGATGCAATAAATACTACGGTTAGGAAAGTTAATAGTGCTTTCATGGCAAGTGGTTTTTAGTGGTTTTATGAAACAAATATAAAAAATTTTAACTGAAAAAAATTATTTTTTATTTCTCTCATTAAGATTTCGTTCGTTATTTGTTATGATAACAGCAGGCCATTACGTAAATTTTGTATTAGCACTCATTAAAATTAGTGCATCCGATTATTGCATGGCTTGGCGTTTCATTACCGGATTGAAGCGAACTTGAATGCCCAACGACATAATAAACGGGTCATGATCGAAATACTCGCTGTTTTCCAGGTTAAACGACATGCCGCCTTGGAAAAAAAATTTAAAATGTTCGGGACCGAATTTTAGTGTTAGGGCGGGTTCGAGCATGGTATAAAATCCTTTGTATCTTTCGGGGTTATTATTGGTACCGTCCCGGTAACCGTTGATGCTCAGAAAAGCCAAACGAAATGCCAAATCGCCCTCAAAGTAATTGGAATAAAATCCCGCGGAGGGTTGAATAAAAAAGCGGTTGATATTGACAAAATTGTAATTGGTAATGATGTTGCTTTCGAAATACGATTGATAATTTCCACTTCCGAATCCTCCGAAAACAGACCAATTTATGTATTTGCCCTCGGTGGAAAAATAGCCCAGTCCCGCTTCCAAAAAACCGTGTTTGTGAGAATCGGCGGTCTCCAAAGTACGATTGTTATAGCTTCCGTTGATCATCACTCCCAAATGATTGGAAATTCCGTATGCACCCTGCAAGTCGAAACCCGAATTTCCGTAATGGGCACTCAGGGCCAAATCACCTTTTTTATGCAATCCGGGCGACGGAACCACATTGGGCACATAGGCCGGAGCACAAGCTTGCAGGAATATAAACAAAGGAATTAAACCGGAAATAAAGCGTATAGGTTTCATCGTTGCGAGGTTTTTTTAAGAATAAATATACGAATTTCTCAGCAAAAATTATGCCCTTCGAGTTTATATATATTCAAAAAATAAATCGTATATTTGCCGTCCAAAAAAGAAGTATTTGCGCCATGAAAAAAGGCATACATCCCGAAAATTACCGTTTGGTTGCTTTTAAAGACATGTCCAACGGCGAAATTTATGTAACCCGCTCCACCGCCGAAGCCAAAGAAACCATTGAAGTGGACGGCGTGGAATTGCCCCTGGTCAAAATCGAAATTTCGCGTACCTCCCATCCCTTTTACACGGGCAAAATGACCTTGGTGGACACCACCGGCCGTATCGATAAGTTCATGAAAAAGTACGGTAAGAAATACGGCAAGTAAATTGCGCGTATTTTGTCCTGATTAGGATTTTAGATTTTTTGTTGGCGGCATGGTTTTTGTTTTTTTTACAAAAGGCCCTATATTTGTATTGTGAATAACCATTGCCATAATAAAATTTACGTTATGAAAAAATTATCGCTTTCAATATTTGCACTCCTGTTTAGTGCAGCCGTATGGGCACAGGTGGTCAATCAAGGCCAATTGGTGATTGTTGGAAATTATGTGGTTATCAAAAACCTGGATTTCCAAAACCAATCCGGAGCCACCTTGGACCATAAGGATGGTACGGTGTATTTCTATGGTACAAACTGGACCAACAACGGCACCATGGTCCAACAAGCCGCCGGTTCAAACGCCGCCACCTATTTCCGTGGCTCCTCCGATCAAACCATTGGAGGGACCAATGAAAACCATTTCAATAAATTGTATATCGACCATGATGCCGCCGCCACATCTGTTGTAAACCAAAATACCGACCTTACAACCAATGATCTTACAGTAAACGACAATAGCGGGAACTTTGAATATAAAGTAAAAGACCCTTCCGCATCCGGTTTGCGGCTGACGGTGGAAAATAACTTAACACTTAACGGGAACATACGTCTATACGACGATTCCCAATTGCTCCAAACGGCAACTACGGCGCCTGCGGGTAGTGGGAAACTTTATCGCGACCAAATGGGAACGGGCAACAAGTATTGGTATAATTATTGGTGCTCGCCAGTAAATAACGGAGGTACCTGGACGTTAAGTTCACTTATGGACGGCCGCGATCCCGACAATCCGCAAGCTATTGTTTTCGAAAATGCTTTCACCACCAGCGGTTCCCCCAATGTTAATTCGTCCCAAAACCCGGCCCATTTGAACGAGGCCTTTATCTTTAAGTTCGAAAACAGCGACATCGGTGACTATAACTCATGGGTGCAAATCGGAAGTACCACCGCCATCGACCCGGGTACCGGCTACACTATGAAGGGCCCCGATATTTTTAACGGAACTCGCCCTGGCGGAAGCGGAACCACCGAATTCAAGGCCTATACCTTTGCCGGAACACCCAACAACGGAACCTATACCTTTACCATTGACGGCGGAAAGAATTATCTGGTAGGCAATCCCTATCCAAGCGCTTTGGATGCCAATGCGTTCATCAATGACAACCCGGGGACCAACGGAACCCTTTACTTCTGGGAGCATGTCGATGGCTCCGACCATTCATTGCAGGGATACGTGGGCGGTTATGCTACCTATACGCTTTCCGGTGGCGTACCGGCCAAAGATTGGCAAACCGGTAGTACCACCGTTGGCACCAAAACACCAGGTCAATATATTCCCGTAGCTCAGGGATTCTTTGTCCAACGCGATGCTTCCGGAAGCGCAACCATCACTATTCAAAACAGCCAACGTGCCTATTTCAAAGAAGATAACAGTAATTCCGTGTTTATGCGAAGTGCTTACACCGATGTCCGTCTCGGTTTTATCGATCCTGCCGGAGGTACACGCGAATTGCTTTTGGCCGTACGTCCCGGCACTTCGTTGGGCTACGATTGGGGTTACGATGGTCGTAATTTCGATCAAGTGCACTACGGCGATATGTTTTTTGCCATCGACACTGTGGATTATGTCATTCAAGCCACCGACCATATCGGCGGCAACGTGCTGGTACCCCTGCACGTGATATTGCTTCAAGACGGACAGGTTACTTTCGGGCTTAACAGTGCCACCAACGTGCCGTCCGGCATGCACTTCTACATCTACGATCAACCCAATAATGTTACTTACGACATTACCCAAAACCCGCAAAGTTTGACTTTACCTGCCGGTGATTATCGCGATCGGTTTTATTTGGCCTTCCGCCCCGCCGACCAGCTGAACACCGAAGAATCCGAATTGCTCGATCTAACGGCTACCTATGCCGGTGGCATCATCCGCATTGCCAATCCGCAAGCATACTTTTTGAACAATATTCGCGTATATGCCATCAATGGTAAGGAAGTTTATTTCCGTCATTTGCAAACCAAAAAACATGAAGTAAAATTACCGGTACATCTAACTCCCGGAGTTTATATTTTCCGCCTGAGCACAAACGATGCTACCCAAACCGGTAAGTTTTTGGTTGAATAAATCATCGTCCCTTTTCAAAATACAACCGCTCATTTGGAGCGGTTTTTTATATGCTAAGCCGTAAAATCAAGCCGTCAAAATGCTGTGAATTTTATTTTTCCGGTTAGCTTACAAATTTGTAAATTGCTTTGAAAAAACAAGAAATTATGGACAAAGGCATGCAAATGGCAGCCAAATATATGGTCATGGTTATTTTGGTCTTATGGATTTTCTATTGGGCCAAGCTCATTTCTTTCGGCACGGCCCGTAGTATGACCCTGGGCGTGATAGTGGGTGGTATTACGGGTTTATTGATTTCCCGTTGGCTTTTCAGAAAACGTTCATGATATATTCGGAACGCTCTTTCGGACGGATACGCTTTATGCGCATGACTGCTGATAGGGGAGAGGTTGGAAATCCGCCTGCCGGTTCGACCCTTCGTCAGTGGCGGCATCGGATACAACAGGATTTAAAACACCGGCTCTTACTGCGGGCCGGAGTGGATAAAGCCCTGCGTTACGACAACTACGGTAAGCCCTTTTTGTCCGACGGGCCTTATGTTTCCATTACGCATTTCGGCTACACGGCAGCCTTGGTGTTGGCACCGTTCCCGGTGGGTTTGGACGGCGAAATCCCCGGCGAGCGGCTCCTGCGCATCAGGCATAAATTTTTACATGAGGCCGAGCTCGGCCCTTCGCAGGTGCATAATCCCGGCGCCCTGGCCCTGATTTGGACGGCCAAGGAAGCGGTCTATAAATTGCTGGGTAAGCCGGGCCTGTCTTTTGTTCGGGACATACGGGTTCTAGACGCCCTGCCTTCGGGCACGGGTATAGCCCGAGTGGATGGAGTGGGGGAGATTCGTTTGCAGTGGTTCGGTTCGGACGCGGTTTTTTGTTTGGCGCATTTTATCGATGGGAAATAATTTTTTTTAGGGCGCCCGGGCGCCCGGGTTCGGCGGCTACGCCAACGCCAACCGCTTCGGCCGGCGGAGCGTCCTTGCGCTTGGCGTGCCGAACTCCGGCGCCCGCCACGTGCTCCGCTTTTATCTTGCCCTCCATCCGGCGGTTTTTGTAGGGCCGGCGCCGGGGTCTTCTTGTCGGAGCGGCGAAGCCCCCGCCGCCGGCACAAAAACATCGCCGGCTGCCGTGCAAGGATACCGCTACGCCCGCTGGCGCGGCAAAGGCCGGCGACGCCGGCCTTCAATGTTTACAGTAGCGGATAATCATTAATCCCGGATGTTTCAACCGAAGCCGGACGTCCCATTGTAGCCGCGCAATTCATCGCACGGTGAAAGTGATTTATCAGGCAGGAAAATTGATTTTTTGCATAGGAAAAGGACGTCCATTAATGTAAGCTAATGTAATACCGTCGGTGGCAGGAGACATCGACGGAGCGGATTTTCCCCGTGTTATCCCTATATGTCATTCCCGTACCCGCCTACGCGGGCACAGGTTCCGGCGGGAATCCAGGGAATCCGATTTACCTCCCCCTTTGTCATTCCCGCAATGCGGTTTTCACCTTCAATATTTACACTAGCAGAGCGGTGTCATTCCGACAGAGTTTTGCCGGCGTTAGCAAGGCAAAACGCCGAGGAATCTCTTCACGGGCCGGACAATGGGAACGTAATATTCCGCCTCGGATGAAATATCCGTGTTGAGATTCCTCGTCGCCGCTACGCGGCTCCGTCGGAATGACACATTGCCTTCAATGTTTACAATAGGATAGGTCAAATCGAAAATCGATAAATCATCTGTTCGGTGTTCGATATTCAAGCGCGATTTATCGCGCGCCCAAAGCGCCAGGGATGGGAGCGGTATGAGCCGAAGGGTAGGCATCGCTTCAAGCATGAAATTATCACACCAAGTTTTGTTCTTTTTGCCGGTAACGGCATTGACCATCCTTGCCATAGCTACGGCTATGCCTTCGGATTGCCGGCTTTGTTCACGACAAAAATAACTGCAACTTTTCCAATACTTTATGCTTGAAGCGATGCCGGCGCGGCATGGTTTGCTGCCGGCGAGGAGGCTCCGAAGTATTGAGGAGACACCGCAGCCGGCCCATAGCAAACCGC
>JALWYR010000088.1 GCA_027003085.1 Flavobacteriales bacterium | reverse complement strand
AACGTGCACCGAGCCGCGGGGCAGGTTGAATCCGCCCACCGAAATGCCGCCGCCGTTGGCCGATTTGTATTTTCCTTTGAGCAGGAATTTGTTTTTTTCGGGATATTGTTCGGCTTGCGATTGGGTGGTGATGTAGAGTTCCCGGTAAACGTATTTTTTTTGGTTATCGTTCCAGGTGGACGGGTCGTCATAATCTTCGGCAGCCGAAAGCCGTAATTTTTCGAACAAATAACGCCCGAAGGGTTCGGCCGAAGTGAAAATAATCAAGGATTCGCGCGGGTCTATGGTAATTCCGGGGATAAAATCGAAAAATCCGTCACCGCCCGGTTGGGATTCGTTAGAGGTGTTCAATTCATCCATGTGGAACACGTTGAGCAGGATGCGCTCCTTGACGTCGTTGGGCAATGGAGTTCCGTTTACCGGACTGATATAGTTGAGCGGCGTGGGATTGGCATAAAGAATGTGGAGCATAAAATCTTCCTGCGCAATGGAATAAGCGTTGAGCGCATAGATGTTTTTCATCATCAGTTGCCAATCGGGTTGTGTAACATCCGAAATGTTGCTTTTGAGCAATTTGACGATGAGCGTTTGCGGATAGACCACGCCGTCGTCGGTAAATTCGCCCACTTTGTGGATTTCGTTGCCCACGGTGTATTGGAAGGCCACGGCCAGCACTTCGTCGGGATTGAGTTTTCGTTTGAGCGAAATATAGCCCAGTTTGGGATGCAGGGTATATTGTGTGCTGTCGAGTTTAACGGCATTTTCCAGGGCTACATAATCCTTGCCGTTAACTACACTCAATCCGCCGAAACCTTGATCCACGGTATAGATTTGCCGGATGTCGTTGGTGTAAACGGAACCGGGCGTGCCGATGGCTTCGGGGTTGAATTTATTCACCGTATTGTCGGGCAAGGCGCCCGGTTGAAGTACAAAGCCCGGGGGCACGGGGTCGAGGCCCAAAATTTCGCTTTCGCCCAAATCCTGCACGGCCACAATATTACGCACATCCTGGGGATTGGAGTTGCGGTTGGTAATCCACACTTCCACTTTGGTGATATAAACCGGTGCATCCACATAGGGATAGTGTTGCAAGGCCCGGTCGTAACGCTCACGGAAATATTGCGAAAGGAAAAAGTGGCGGTTTTCGTCGTAGCGGAGAATGGGAATTTCGTAGTCTTCGAGTACTTCGCCACCGCGGGCTTGGATGGTTTGCATGCTGGATTTTTGTTCGGCACCTACGAGGGTTACTTCGGTATGGCCGAATTTCATTACCGTTTTAAGTCCCATCAAGCTTTGGGGTGCTTGAATAAGGGCATTGACCGACTGCATGCCCACATTGCCCACTTCGATTTTTTGCAAAATGGCATCTTCGTCGGGTTGAAAATCCAGTTTGATTTGGTTGTTGAAGTTGAATATCGACTGGGTGTCGTAGTTCAGGTTCAGGTTGAGCCGTTTGCCCACATGGCCCGAAAGCCCCATGCTGATACGTTGGTTAAGGTCCAATTGCAGGTTGGACCGGTTGCGCACGGGCACCAGGGGATTGTCGCGTTTGGTGTAGCGAAGGCCCAAGTCGAGTTCGAAATTACCTTTGGGTTCGATTTTGATTTCCTTGCCACCGAAAATGGTTTCGAAAAATTTGCTATTGACATAAAATTGCGGGAGCAAATCTTTTTGTTTTTCCTTGGCGCCCGATTTGCCCGAAATAGCATCGTTGACGGCCTTGAAGTTTTTTTGAATTTCTTCGCGTTGGAGGAGTTCGAAATATTGGGCCGGCGTCAAAACGCGGGGATAGGAAATATCGTAGTCGCCCAGTTTTTGTTTTTTGATATAGAGATTGGACTGCGGGTCGTATTCGTAAATATCCTTGATGCTTTGCACTTGCGCGGGGATACGGATGGGAGTAAGGACGGTATCGCGTCGGGTGCTGTCCTGTTGCTGGGCCCAAAGGCCCGAAACCATCAGGAAAAGCGGCAAGAGGAACAATAATTTGTATCGGCAACACATACGCAAGGCGTTCGGACGGATTATAAACGTTTGAGGGCGAGTTTTATTATTTGTTCGGTGCTCAGCCCGGGATGTTCGCGGAGGATTTGTTGAACGGGTTTTTGGGTTACACGGCGCGGATAGCCCAACACTTCGAGGGCGGCAATGGCTTCTTCGGCTTTGGGGCCGGCAGCGGCGGTTTGCGATGCCTGACCCGGAAAGCCTTCTTTGAGCAATTTGTCTTTGAGTTCCACAACAATGCGCTTGGCCGTTTTGGGGCCGATGCCCTTGATGGCTTTGAGCACGGCGATGTTTTCGTCAATGATGGCTTGGGCCAATTCACCGGGGGCTACGGCTGAAAGAATACTGATGGCCGAAGCGGCGCCCACGCCCGAAATGGCGATCAACTGGCGAAAAAATTGACGTTCCGCCTTGTCGGCAAAACCATAAAGGTATTGTCCGTCATCACGGATAATAAATTCGGTATAGAGTTTAATGGTATCCTGTCCGGCGATTTTTTCGTAGGTATGCACGGTGATGCGGACAAAGTAGCCAATACCGTTTACATCCACTACGGCATGTGCAGGTGATAGTTCTGCGGGTTTACCCGAGAGGTATTCAAACATTTTCTTAAAGAAATTTGCGTAAAAATAAGGCTTTTGAAAATCACGGGCAAAATCGTTAGGTTGGAAAGCAATAAAAATCCGGCACGAAGCCGGAAAAGTGAAAAAATTATTGATGTGCTATGGATCAATCTTCCGATTGATAGGCATCGTAAAAATATTTTTTGGCCTGCGGAATGGCAATACTAAGCAGCATCCCCATGTTAAGTTTTTCCTTATCGGCCAGGATGCCCCATTGGAAACCTTCGGGGAATACCATGATAACGATTAATTTGTTGTTTTTGAGTTCCACCAAATAATAATCGTCCAATTCGGGGAATCCTGCGGTTTCCAAGGTTTTTTTCAAGTAATCCGTAGCCCGGTCGAACAGGGCGGCTCCTTCGGGATTGGAGTTATAGGATGCCAATGAGGTTCCTACGCCCGATTTCCATATATCTGTTGCCAAAAGCGAGGCGCCCAGTTCTTTTTTTAATTTTTCAATACCCTGTTGTAATTTTTCCACATTCATAGCTGAGGGAATTTAGTTTTCATCGTTTTCAAGAGATTCCAACAAATCCGCAATTTTCGGACAAATGATATTAAGCATGGTGCCCATATTCAGATTTTCCTTACCCAAATACAAAGCAAATCCGTAATGTTCGGATAACAATATGGTTAAGAAATTATTTTTCAAAGAAAGTATAAGGCGCTCAAAGGGAAATAGTTCTCCGCCCACAGGAATTTCTTTGCCTTCGAGTTTTTTGAAGCGTTTTAGCATGGCCTTCAAACTTTCTCCCAAATCTTTTTTAAGCTGGTTGGTATCGGCAACATGCTCTTCCAACACGCGGAATTTTTTATCAACCAAAACACTTCCATGGTAATTGAAGCCCAGGGCGTCATTCAATTCCTTCAAGGTCATATAATAGCGCATACGTTGAGTGGGCGATAATCTTTTTTTGGACAAACCGAACATCTTTTATCACCGTATTTTTTAGGTTAATCGATATTTTTTGTTGGCTTCCAAAAGGTTATCCACTTCCACGCGAACCAAATTATCCAACAGGTTCAGTTTTATTCCCGTGGTTTGGCTAATGGCCACCAAGTAAAAATAATGATAGGATTCGGAAATCAAGGACAACACGATGCCGGCCAATTTGAGCCAGGCCGTTTTCAACGCAGCGGCCTCTTCGGCAGGCAAATCCTTGTAGGCCTCACCGATAACCAAATCCGAAATACGGTGCATCATAATCAACATATAATCGTTGGTAACCTTTCGCTTGATGTGCAAGATGCCCACAAAGGTTTGCCAGGCCCAATAATCCTTATCGAACTTACCGCCGATGGTTTTGACCACCCATTCGGCCAAAGATTTTTCGCGGATGGGCCGTTCGCCTTCGTGAAAAACCTTGCGTGTGGCTTCGTTGGAAAAAAGTGTGTCGTAAAAATCTTTAACGATGATGTCGGCTTTGGACAGGAAAAAATCCAAATGATCGTTGAGTACTTTTATATCGATATCTTTCAAACGGAGGTTCTCCGGGATGTGCTCCAAAAGCTTTTCAGTGAGCACCATCAAATCGGTTTCCATAAATTGCCATTTTTCAGGTTAAACAAAAACTTCGTTAATGCGTTTAATAGCATCGTCCACATAGAGCAAAATCATACCCAATTTGGCATTTTCGCCCGAAAGCAACATCAGCACAAGGTTATCATTCACACGTTTGATAGTAATGTACCCCTGTTCGGTTTCGACAATAATTTGCTTGGATTTGTCCCTGTTAAAATTTTCTACAAACCGGTCGGTCATGGATTGCAATGATGCCGTAAGCGCCGCAATGCGGTTGTCGTCTTTGGTGTTAATGGCAGCCAACGGCAAGCCGTCGGAATTGGCCAAAACTACTGCTTCGGAATCGGTATTCATTAATAATTCTTGCAGTATGGCATCAAGATTTTTCATGGAAGATAATTTTTGGTAAAGGTATAAAAAAATAATTAAAGTATTGAGTAGTCAAAGTTATTTAATCCTTTTTGAATACGTTAATCTATAAAAGTTGTATTAGTGAAAAATAATTAAAAATTTGACATTTTTGTTACCGGTTTGCCTTTCAGGGGGTAGAAGCATGTTGCATCAATTGTGGTTTTTTGCCCTTTTGCATCTCTAACCAGGAAAAATGCTCCAACCAATCGCCTAAATTATAATAAACCGACCGGTCGTTCAGCGCATATTCCACCACATGATGCCGGTGGCCGAAAATAAAATAATCGAAATGTTCTTTTTCCAACACTTTCAAGGCATATTGAATGAGAAACTCCTTTTCAGGACCCTTGAAACGCGTGGTCATTTTGTTTCCCGAGCGCCGGCTCCATCGCGAAAAAAAAGAAGCCAAAGCAATACCCCAATCGGGATGTAATTGGCGGTAGAGCCATTGCGAGAGGGGCGAACGGAAAATCTTTTTCAGGATTTTGTAGCCTCGGTCGCCCGGGCCCATACCATCGCCATGGGCTACAAATATCCGCTTACCCGCCCACAGCACTTCCGCCGCATCGGGCACCATTTCCATGCCGATTTCCTTTTCAAAATAATCGCGCATCCACATATCGTGGTTGCCGTAGAAATAAAAAATTCGAACGCCCCGATCGGCCATACGGGCCAATGTGCCCAGCGTGCGTGTATAATTACGTGGAACACTCCGCCGCCAGTCGAACCAAAAGTCGAAAATATCGCCTACTAAAAACAAAGCGCCGGCATGTGGCGCAATTTTTTCCAGCCAATCTACAAACTTTTTTTCCCGCTCGCGCGAAGAGTTTTCGTCAGGATAGCCCAAATGCACATCCGAAACGAAATACAACTTGCGGCCCGAGGCCAAATCCAAATCAATCTTCTTCCTGGTCGTCGGCATACCATTCGGCATAAGAAGTTCCTGTTTCGTAGAGCCGCAAGGCAAAAAGGCGCACACCTTCGGGCAAATGCGGCCGGATGCGTTCCTTGATATCGTGCAGCATCATTTCGCCCGTGGGTTGGAAATCCACCAGCAAAATACGATGCCCTTCGGCGGCCAGGCGTTCGCCCATGGGGCGATAGGCTCCGTTTTTGTTAAGCAATAAGGCGTGATCGTAAACGTCCACCACACGCTCTTTGACGATTTTTTTCAGGTCGCCAAAATCGATTACCATACCATATTTAACATGCGCAGGGTCGTCAATGGGGTAGCCGATAACGGTTACTTCGAGCCGGTAGCTGTGTCCGTGCACATTGCGGCATTTGCCGTCGTAACCCGCCAGGGCATGACCCGTTTCGAAATGAAAAATTTTGGTCAGCCGGATTTTATTCTTCTTCATCTTCGGGCCCTTTGTATTTTTTTTGTAAAATCACCAAAATCAATATGGTAAGACCAAATCCTAAAATTACGGGAAGCAAAGCCGTAATCCAATATGCCAGGCGGTATGACCAATCGTGTTCCATTAGCCGATGGCAATAGGCATCAGGAGCATAAGTATATCCTCTTCTTCGCTGAGCCCGTCCAGGGGTGCGATAAGGGCGGCCCGTTTGGGCGACGAAAAGGTCATTTCCACTTCTTCGCTGTCGAGGGCGGCCAACATTTCGGCCAGCGAACGGCCGTTGAATCCGATGTTCAGGTCTTCGCCCTGGTAGTTGACCGTGAGTTCTTCGTCGGCCTCACTGGCCATCTCATCGTTGCGTGCCGTAACGACGAGCGAACTGCCGCGAAGTATCAATTGTACCAAATAGGTGGATTGATTGGCATAAAACGATACACGGCGAATGGATGACAAAAGCGTTTCGCGGTTGGCAATGAGCATAAAAGGATTATCGGTGGGAATAACCTTTTCGTAAAGGGGAAATTTACCATCGATCAGGGTGGTAAACAAGCGGATATTATCAAAGCTGAATTCGGCCCTTTTCCCCGAAAAACGCATATTTACAGCCGCATCGTTTTTGGCCAACAGGTTTTTCAGGATGTTCATGGGTTTTTTGGGCAGGATATATTCCAAATACTCCTCTTCG
>JALWYR010000087.1 GCA_027003085.1 Flavobacteriales bacterium | reverse complement strand
CCCGCCCCCCATATGTCATTCCCGCGAAAGCGGGAATCCAGAAAAATAATGTAACATTTGTATTTAGACTCCTCATCAATCCCTTGGGTGCAAATCCTCCCCTTCAACGTTTGCAATAGTAGAACGATGTCATTCCGACGGAGTTTTGCCGGCGTCAGCAAGGCAAAAACGACGAGGAATCTCTGTGCAGGACGGACAATAGGAACATAGCATTCCGTCCCGGATGAATTATCCGTGTAGAGATTTCTCAGTCGCGCCCTTCGGGCGCTTCTTTGAAATGACACGCTACTTCAATGTTTGCGGAAGGAGAAGTCGAATTACAAATCGTTAATCATCTGTTCGGTGTTCGATATTCAAGCGCGATTTATCGCGCGCAAAAAAGCGCCAGGGATGGGAGCGGTTATGCGGCGCGGGGCAAGCCGAATTTTTTGTGCCGGTGGCGGGGGCTCGCAGAGCAAGAGACCACGGCGCCGGCTTTACAAAAACCGGCCTTGCCCGGGCCGCATTTAAGCGGACAGCCCGGCGGGCGCCGCTTGGCGTTGCAGCAAGCATAAAATGATGGCTGCTGCAACGCCGTGAGGACCGCCAAGCGCAAGGACGCTCCGCCGGCCGAAGCGATTGGCGTGCCGCCGCCGCGGCGCGCATCAGCGCGCCGGGCGGATGACCGGACGTAAACGATTGAAAATCAATAAACGCTCCGGCCCCGCGGCGAAGCCGCGGGGCCGGAGCGTCGATAAATCCCGTTCCAACTCCGGTCATCCGCAGCGGGCATCCGCCCGCCGGCGGCGCCCCGAACGCCGGCGCCCGGGCGCCCGAAAAAATCGTAATATTCCTCCCCGCCGCTTAAAGGTCTTAGATACGGAAAGCCGATAATTCCTATCTTTGGCAAAAATACGGCTATGCGTGCGCTACAACTGTCGTTCATATTCGTCCTTCTATTGGCCGGTTGCCATGCGGCCAAGCAAAGCTACCATACCGAAACCTACAAAGGACGCCCCATTCTTGTGGGACAAATTCCCGTCGAAGCCCTACGGAAACCGCCCTACAAAACTTGGTTCGAGGAAAACTATAACGAATACCAACCCGAGGCCGCTACGCTTGATAGCTTGAAAACTTTCGACAAGTCGAACTTGCGCATTGATGTGTATATGGGCACCTGGTGCCCCGACAGCCGGGAACATGTGCCGCATTTTGTGCGCGTGGCACACGAAGCGGGCATTGCCCGGAAACAATTCCGTATTTTTGCCTTACCGCGGCACTACGGGGACTCGCCCTTGGTCAAGGGGAAAAATATTATTCGCGTGCCCACATTCATTGTTTACCTCAATGGCAAGGAAGCGGCCCGCATTATCGAATATCCCATGCAAAGCATCGAGCGGGATTTGCTTCGCATCCTGCGCGGCGAGCACTACGTTCACGATTACCAAAAACAACCATGATACACTACAAAACACCCGCACAAATCGAACGGATACGTCAAAGCGCCCTTTTGGTGTCGAAAACCCTGGGCATGTTGGCGCGCGAGCTTAAACCCGGCGTAACGGGCCTTTATTTGGATCGTTTGGCCGAAGAATATATTCGCGACCATGGCGGTATTCCGGGTTTCAAAGGGCTTTACGATTTTCCCAATACTTTGTGTATCAGCCCCAACGACCAAGTGGTGCACGGCATTCCCACCGATAAGCCCTTTCGCGAAGGCGATATTGTGTCGATCGATTGCGGGGTGTTGATGAACGGTTACTACGGCGACCACGCTTTTACCTTCGCCGTGGGCGAAATTGAGCCCGAAACACGGCAATTGCTCGAAGAGACCAAAAACGCCCTCTACAAAGGCATTGAACAAATGCGCAAAGGCCGGCGCGTGGGCGACATTAGCCATGCCATTCAGCAGCATGCCGAAAGTTTCGGCTACGGCGTGGTGCGCGAACTGGTGGGCCACGGATTGGGTCGTAAGATGCACGAAGACCCGCCGGTGCCCAACTACGGACGGCGCGGTTCGGGCAAAAAAATCAAGGAAGGACTCGTGTTGGCCATCGAACCCATGATCAACCGCGGCACACCGCGCATTGTGCAATATCCCGACGGCTGGACCATCAAAACCGCCGACGGGCAGCCCTCGGCGCATTTCGAACACGATGTGGCCGTGGTCAACGGTAAGCCCGAAATTCTTTCCACCTTTTACTATATCTATGACGCACTGGGAATAGCGTCGGATGAAGAAGACGCTTTCCGTCAAAAACCTTTGATATTGGAAAAATATTGACAATGAAAGAAAAAGACCAAATACTGCAATTCCTCAACCAGCGCATTGTTCCCGGAAATATGCTGGAAACCCTGCGCATTCGCTTTACCGATGTGGGCGAGAACATGCTCCGGGCCGAAATGCCCGTGGACAGCCGGGTGCATCAGCCCTTGGGCCTGTTGCATGGCGGCGCATCGGCGGCCTTGGCCGAAAGCGTGGGTAGCACGGCCAGTTATCTTTTTATCGACGCCAACCGGCAGGAAGCCCGGGGTATCGACCTGCAAATAAACCACTTGCGAAGTGTGCGCGACGGGAAAATTACGGCCACGGCCAGGCTTATTCACAAGGGGCGTAGCATTCATTTGTGGGAAATCCGCATTACCGACGAACAGGAGCGTTTGGTGGCCCATGCCAAGTTGACCAATATGATTTTGGACAAATGAAAATGACCGCCCGCGACATCCGGGGATTTTTAGGCGGCGAACCTTTTGTTTTGTTTCACCGACCCGGCGATGAACTGGCCGAGCTATGGCTTCAAAAAGACAATGAATTATATACCGACCTGCATTTTGACGCCAACGGGTTTTATGTGCATCCTTTGCACAAGGACGGGCTTCCGGTGGCGCTAATTCCGCGTGAGCGGGCCCATATTATCCGTTTTCCGCTTGCCCAATGGAAAATGCCCGGTGCGGGATCCGTTCCTTCGCCCTCGGGAGGGACAACGGCCGGGCAACATCAAAGCCGGGTGCAAGCGGCACTGGACGCTATTGGCACGGGAAAACTTCAAAAAGTGGTGTTGGCCGGCTACCGGGATTATCCACCGGCAGGCTGGGATGCCGTGGCTACGTTTATGCGCTTGGCCTTGACCTATCCGCAAAGTTTTGTGTTCCTGTGGCATCATCCGGCCCATACGCAACTTTTGGCGGCCAGTCCCGAAGTGCTGGTTCGCATCGACGGGCATTTCGGACTCACGTATAGTTTGGCCGGCACCAAAACCACCGGGCGTCCTTGGACCGACAAAGAACGGAACGAGCAAAAAATAGTTACCGATTATATTATTCGTCGGTTGCTATCGCGTGGGTGGACGCTGAGCCAAGACGGCCCGCACGATCACCGGCAAGGCCATTTGACCCACTTGCGCACCGACATACGTTTTATTTTGGACCAACCCGGAAAAGCGCTAACCAAAGTGTTGCGCGCCTTACATCCCACGCCTGCGGTGGTGGGATTGCCCAAGGAGGGTGCTTTGCAGTGGATTGGCGAACACGAAGATTTCGACCGGCGCTACTACACGGGTTTTTTCGGCATTAAAGAAGACGAGCAAGCGACGTTCTACGTCAATTTGCGCAGTTTGGAAGCCAACGATAAACGTATCCGGCTCTATGCCGGTGGCGGCATTGTGGCCGGCAGCCGGCCCCAAGACGAATGGCGCGAAGTCCGGCAAAAAACCGATATTTTGGCGACGCATTTGGTTTACGGCCAATGATAAGAATCGAAGATTTACACATCAGTTTGGGCGGAAATGCCATTATTGCCGGTTTGAACCTGCAAATAAAAGCCGGCGAAAAAGTTGCACTTACGGGGCGTAACGGAGCAGGAAAAACCACGTTGTTGCGCGCCATGGCCGGTGAAATAGAACCCGAAAAAGGCCACATTTACCTTCCCAAAGACAGTCGCATCGGTTATTTGCGTCAAATATCGCGCATCGAAGCGGGGCGTACGGTGATGGACGAAGCCCGCAGGGCTTTTCCCGAACTGCTGCGCTTGGAACAAAGTATGCAGGAAGCCGAAAAACAATTGTCAGGCACGGCCGGCGACACAGCCGCAGCCCAAGCGCTTGCCGAAGCCGAATACCGCTACCGTATGCTGGGCGGCTACACCTATCGCGGCACCTTGGAGCGCATCCTCAAAGGTCTGGGCTTTTCGGACGAGGATTTCGACAAGCCGCTCGATGCCTTTTCGGGCGGCTGGCAAATGCGTGTGGAACTGGCCAAAATCCTGGCGGGCGGGCGCGATATTTTGCTGCTGGACGAGCCAACCAACTACCTGGATTTGGAAAGCATCCTTTGGCTGGAAGATTTTTTGAAGCGCTACGAAGGTGTTTTGGTGCTGGTGTCGCACGACAAGCGTTTTTTGGACACCGTTACCCGGCGCACTTTGGAATTGGACGGCAAAAGGTATTGGGATTTGCCTTACGGCTATTCGGAATTCATGCAACGCAAGGCCGGAATTTTGGAAAAACAACTCCGCGAAGCGCTTAATCAGGAACGGGAAATCAAACGCACGGAACAACTTATCGAACGCTTTCGTTACAAAGCCACCAAAGCGGCCTTTGCCCAGTCGCTTATCAAAAAATTGGAAAAGATGGAGCGGATCGAAATGCCCGAGACCGGCCGGCCCGTTTTGCGCGTCCAATTCCCGCCCGTAGCGCCTTCGGGGAAAAGTGTTTTCCGTGCATGGGGTTTGTCCAAGCGCTATGGTGCTAAACAAGTGCTACGTGATTTGGAATTTCATATTGCGCGGGGCGAAAAAATCGCTTTTGTGGGGCGTAACGGGATGGGCAAAACCACCTTGGCCTCCATTTTGGCCGGCGAAAACGATTACGAGGGTGTTTTGGAAACGGGCCACAATGTGCACATCGGTTATTTCGCCCAAGACCAAAGCCGCCGCCTGCCCGGTGCCATGCGCATTATCGACTATTTGGAGCATCAGGCCACGGCCGAAACCCGTCCGCGGGTGCGTGATGTGGCCGGAGCCTTCCTTTTTTCGGACGAGGCGGTGTTTAAGCCCATCGAGGTGCTTTCGGGTGGCGAACGCAACCGGGTGGCCTTGGCCGGAATGATGCTGCGCGGCTTTAATGTGCTGATTATGGACGAGCCCACCAACCATTTGGACATACCGTCGAAGGAAACGCTCAAAGCCGCCTTGAAGGATTTTCCGGGCACGCTGATTGTGGTGTCGCACGACCGGGATTTTTTGGCCGGACTTACCGGACAAACCTGGGAATTCCGGCCCTTGGAAGTGCGCCGGTTCCAAGGGGATATCAATGAATTTTTGGAATCACGCCGCTTGGATGATTTGCAGTCACTTGAAGCGCGAAACGAAAAACCGCCCGGTAAAAATGAAAATACATCTGCGGCAAAAAAGCAAGGTGCCCGCATTAAGGAATTGCTCAAAGCACGCCGCCGGCTGGAAAAACAATTAAAAGACATTGAAGCGCAAATCGAAAAGGCCGAGCGGGAATTGGAAGCCATGGAACAACGGATGCAGCAGGGCGATACCGGCGATGCGGAAATTTACACGCGCTACGAAACCTTGCGCAACAGGATTGATGAACTTTATACCCGGTGGGAACAAACCGATGCCGAGCGCGAGCATATTACGGCCGAGTTGGAGGAATAATTGCGGTATTTCACACATAGGAAAATCAAAGCCGGGTTTTTGCGCCCGGGTATCCTTTTGCAGGCGAAAGGCTCAAAGGTTTTACCGCAATTTCGTGATGGTATGGATCATTTCGGTCATCTACGCGTTCATGCGGGAAGAAGGAATCAGGTAGTAGCGAAATTACGCAGGCAGACCGGAGGACTGCCGGAGCTGCGACACAAGACGAGGCGTGGCTTTTGGCGCGGGCCCGGGGAAGTCGAAGGCTTGTGGAGCCGTGGAGCAAGACCCGCAGGGGCTTGCGGAACCGCGCAGGGAAACAAGGCGTGGCTGTGTGCGTTGGCCCTTGGAAGCCGCAGGTTCCCGAGCAACGTCCGGGGAGACCGGCCTGATTAATTTTGAATTATAAATTTTGAATTATGAATTGATTTTCAGTTAATTGAGTAAAATTTGGAGTAATAAAGGCCGGGCTCCCCGGCGAGCGGAGGGAGACGCCGGAGGTGGCTCCCGGAGCACCGGAGGCAAAACAAGCGCTCCGTGCTTGGCCTTTTGGTGGGGAAGCGCGCAGGTTTGCCGGAGGGCGAAGGAAAACAAGCGCGGCCCGTGCGACGGCCACCGGAAGCACAGGTTTCCGAAGCAACATATATAAAATAATGCCAAGCACTTGAAAAAATAATGCTAACATACATAGAATCAATATGTTAGAGTGTAAAATTTGACAAGCCCTTTTTTTTGCCCTATCTTTGTGTGCTTTTTAAAGGAGCCGTATATGAAATTATCGCAATTCGATTACCACTTGCCCCCCGAACTTATTGCCCAATATCCCGCCGATTTTCGCGACGAATCACGCCTGATGGTGGTGCATCGCGATACCGGTGAAATCGAACACCGGATGTTTCGCGACATTTTGGACTACTTCGACGAAGGCGATGTGCTGGTGCTCAACAATACGAAAGTGTTTCCTGCCAGGCTGTTGGGCACCAAGGAAAAAACGGGTGCCAATATCGAAGTGTTTTTGCTGCGCGAATTGGATCCCGAGACCCGGCTGTGGGATGTGCTGGTGGAACCGGCGCGTAAAATTCGTATCGGCAACAAGTTGTTTTTCGGCGAAAACGACGAAATGGTGGCCGAGGTCATTGACAACACCACATCGCGCGGACGAACCATCCGGTTCCAATACGACGGCTCCTACGAGGAATACCGCCGCAAACTGAACGAACTGGGTAAAACACCGTTGCCCAAATACATCAAACGCGAGGAGGAGGAATTCGACAAAGAACGCTATCAAACCGTTTATGCCAAAAAAGAAGGCGCGGTGGCTGCTCCCACGGCCGGACTTCATTTTTCGCGCCGGCTGCTCAAATGGCTGGAAGTGAAGGGGGTGGAATTTTCTGAGATTACTCTTCACGTGGGCATCGGCACTTTTTCGCCCGTGGAGGTGGAAGATTTGGGCAAGCACAAAATGGATTCGGAATATTTTGAAATTCCCGAAGAGGCCGCAGCCATCGTCAATCGTGCGTTGGACAATGAAAAACGCGTTTGTGCGGTGGGCACCACGGTGGTGCGCGCCTTGGAATCGTCGGTAACGGCAAGCCGGCGATTGGAACCCAAAGCCCGTTGGACGCATAAATTCATTTATCCGCCCTACACTTTTCAGATTCCCAATGCATTGATTACCAATTTCCACCTACCCAAATCCACTTTACTGATGCTGGTGGCGGCATTTGGTGGCTATGATTTGATAATGCGTGCCTACGAAACGGCCGTTAAGGAAAAATACCGTTTTTATTCCTACGGCGATGCCATGTTGATTTTGTAGCCGGATGCGGGTAGTCTTTTTGGGCACCGGTTCGTCTTTGGGCACACCCATGATCGGTTGCACTTGTGTGGTATGCCGCAGTGATGACCCGCACGACAAGCGCCTTAGGGCTTCGCTCTACGTTGAAAGCCGGAGCGAACGTATCCTTATCGATCCGGGGCCTGATTTCCGGGCCCAATGTTTGCATCACGGCATTACGCAAATCGACACTTTTTTGATTACGCATCCACACCGCGACCATATCGGCGGCCTGGACGATACGCGTGCCGTATATTATGCCATGGACAAGCGGCCTTTGCAATTTTATGCCGAAGACTTTACGCTGGAAGGGATATTCAAATATTACGATTATTTGTTTCCGCGCGAGGGAAACAGCCATTATCACGGTGCACCACAGGCCCGGTTTCAGCACATCGAGGCCTTCCGGTCCTTTGCTACGATGAAAAATAAAGTCATTCCACTGAGGGGATGGCACGGCAGCATGCCGGTTACGGGATTCCGCATCGGACGCTTGATTTACCTGACCGATGTAAAGGAAGTTCCCGCCGAAACCGCCGCGTTTATCACACCGGATGATGTTTTGGTTTTGGGCGCCTTGCAGCAGCAGCCGCACGCCATTCACTTCAATTTGGACGAAGCACTTGCTTTTGTGGAACAAACCCGGCCTGCACAAACCTTTCTGACCCATATCGGCCACCGGATGGGCAAGCAAGCGGATTTGGAAGCACAATTGCCGGCCAACGTCCGGCCTGCCTACGATGGACTGGTAATAGAGATTTAATCCGGGCGGATTAAAGTTTAATCAAATTTTTGGTGCCTGTTCCTTCGTCGGTTTGGATGTGGAGGATATATTGGCCGGCACGCAGTTGGCGTAGATCGGCTTTTCGGTGTCTTAGGGGCAAAGCGATGCGTTTGCCGTCCAAGGAAACCGCATAGACTCGTCGTATGTTCATCCGGGTGTCGAAGTGCAGGTAATCCCGTGCGGGATTGGGATAAATGCGTAATTCGTTTTCGGAGAATTTATGCACAACGGTTCCGGCGGACGGAATGGCGAAGTTGGTGGTTAGCACGTAGTCGCCGCTGGTACTGTTGTTGCCATTGGTAATATTGACGGCACAATAAAAAGTCAAATCGCCTTGGTCGGACGAAGGAGCTTGCCAGTGGAATGACCATTGGTGTAAACTGTTGCCCTGCGAAGTGTGGGTAATGTAATTTCCGCCTGAGAGGGCTTGGGTGTTGCTGTCGGTATTGGAGAGTGTTCCGGTTTTTTGATGCGAAGTATTTTCCACACATCCTTCGAATCCGGTGCGGGGGTTGTTTACACCGCTAACATCCAAGGTAAGTGTGTAAGTTTGTCCCGGCGTATAACCCTGGGCGGGAATGCCCGTAAGCGTAACGGTGGGCGTTACTGCTGCACCGCCCGAATGACAGGCGCGGCAAGAGTTACCGTTGTCGCCCGGCGATCCGGTGTATCCGGTCGGTGCGCCGGAGGAATAGGATAGCAGTAATAAATAACCAAGAAAAAGAAAGGGGACAGCGTAAATAATTCTTTTCATTAGCGCGATTTTTGTGTAATCAAAATTACATATAATTTTTTAAGAACCGCTAATACTTTTTCGAATTAGCGGGCTTTACAAGGTTTTGCTATTGATTCCGGTTATTCCAATCACAGCAATTCAGTTATGATTTGGCGTTCGTCTACCCCTTCGGCTTCGGCCTTGTAGTTACGTAGAATACGGTGGCGGAGGACGGCTTCGGCCACCGTGCGGACATCTTCGGCGTCGGGCGATGCTTTGCCTTGGGTAAGGGCGTGGGCTTTGGCGCCCAAAATCAGGTTTTGCGAAGCACGCGGGCCTGCACCATAGCGGACATATTCACGTACAATTTCGGGAGCTTCGTCGCGTCCCGGTCGTGTTTTGCGAACAATACGCACGGCATATTCCACCACGTTGGGCGCTACGGGAACTTCGCGTACCAGGTTTTGGAAATCCAAAATTTGTTCGCGGGTCAGCACCGGCCTGATACTTCCCGAACTTCCCACAGTGGTGCGCTGAACGATTTCCACTTCCTGATCGAAATCGGGATAATCCACATAAAGGGAAAACATAAAACGATCCAACTGGGCTTCGGGGAGGGGATAGGTGCCTTCCTGCTCAATGGGGTTTTGGGTGGCCAGGACAAAAAAGGGTTTGTCCAGAACAAAATCTTGGCCGGCCACCGTTACCTTTCGTTCTTGCATGGCTTCGAGCAGCGCCGATTGGGTTTTGGGCGGTGTCCGGTTGATTTCGTCGGCCAGAATAATGTTGGCAAACACCGGCCCTTTGATGAATTTGAATTGCCGGTTGGCATCCAGGATTTCGCTACCCAAAATATCGGACGGCATCAGGTCGGGTGTGAATTGAATGCGGTTGAAACTCAAATCCAATGCATCGGAAATGCTTTTGATCATCAAAGTTTTGGCCAAGCCGGGCACACCGATAAGCAAACTGTGGCCACGGGATAATATGGACAAAATAATCAAATGAATAATATCATCCTGACCGATGATTTGCTTGGCAATTTCGGTTTTCAGTTCCTTGATTTTGTCCTGCAAAAGCCGGACGCGTTCCACATTATTGCTCATAGCCCAACCAATTGATTTTGAATTTACATTTACGGTAATCCGGGGCAATGTAAATGTAGGTATTTTTCAAATGCCGTTTGATCCAGCGGACAACCGCTTTTTGTTTTTTGGCTTCCAATGCCATTTGGCTGATTTTGGCGTAGTCCTTGACAAAATCGGCTTTGTGGGGAGGGATTTTCTTATCGATTTTGATCAATTTGTAGGAAACGTTGCCCATGGGGTCTTTGACTTCGAACACGTCGGTCAGGTCGCCGGCATTGCGTCCCACCAGTTGGGCATACACGGCCGGGTCCAATTTGGTGGTTTCCAGGAGGGTTTCGTTTGTTGCAGGGTCGATCATCAGTCCGCCGCGTTTTTTGCTTTCTTCGTCGTCGGAGAAATTTTTGGCCGCTTCTTCGAATGTCATTTCACCCGCCAGGATGCTTTTCCGGATTTTTTCCAGTTTTTGTTTGGCTTCTTCCAGGTTTCTGGAATTCAATTTGGGAATAAGGAGAATGTGCCGGATTTCGCGTTGTCGTCCTTTGATTTTTTCCACTTTAACAATATGCCATCCGAAAGGCGTTTTGAAGGGCATGGAAATTTGGCCTTCGTCCAAGCTAAAAGCCACGTCTTTAAACTCCTTCACCAAGGGCGTGTTCCGGTCGATGGTCATCAGGCCGCCTTGGGAACGGGTTCCGGGATCTTCGGAGTAAAAGACCGCTTGTGCATTGAAGGTGGTTTCGCCTTTGAGAATGTTTTCCCGTATTTGATTCAGGCGTTTTTTTACACGTTCCACTTCGGCCGAATCGGGTTGGGGTTGAACGATGATTTGACGCAATTGAACTTGCGTGGGAAATTCGGGGCGTTGGTCGGGCGGGATCGAATCGAAAAAGCGCTTTACTTCATCGGGTGTAATTTCCACCTTTTCGGTGATTTTGCGCTGCATGGCATTGAACAGTTCGTTTTTGTAATTAAAATCGGTGATGGCCTCGATGAGTTCTTCCTTGGTTTTTTTGTGATACATTTCCAGCACCTTGTCCAATCCGCCGGCTTGCATTTCGAAATACTTCAATTGTTGGCGTGCCTGGTCGCGCAGGCTTTCGGGATTGATGGTTTGGGTAATGGTGGTGTCGGTCAATGCTTCGGAAATGAGCACTTTTCGTTGCAAAAGCGTTTCCAAAAGGGCACAGTCGTCCATGCCCGCAAGGTCGATGCCTTGTTCTTTCATTTGAAGCCGCAGATTGGCAATATCGGAACGCAAAACGGGTTCATTGCCCACCACGGCGGCTATGCCATCCACCAAAATGCGTTTGCCGGATTGGGCAAAACCGGTGCTCAGTGTCAGCATCATTAAACTTAGGGTCAGAAAAAATTTATTCATCCGCATAGTATTTAATCAGTTTTTGTTGTTGGGCTTCGTGCACCATCTTACGACGCAGTTCCTTCAAGTGGCTTTCCCATTTGCGTTGTTTGAGAAAAAAACGCACACGGTCGGCCGTGAGTTCGAAGGGAAGCACATCGTCGGGATACACGACCCGGATAATTTCGACCAAATATAAACGTTTATCCCGAGTTTTTTGTATGCGAAAGGATTTTGTTTGTCCTTGGGGTTTGTGCAAACGCAGTCCGGGAAAGATTTTTCGCGCTTCGTGTGCCGGAATCCATTGCGAAGTGTCGGGTAGGAGGGCGATCAAGTCCTTGTAGGCCGTTTCCAATTTCCGTAAGTCTTCTTCGCGTGAGGAATAAAACCAACTGCGGTAACGGTAACGTTTGGGATTGCCGGCATCCACAATCAGGTAGCGCCAACGGATAAAAGTGTCGGTAGCACGGAAATTATCTTTTTGTTGTTGGTAGTAATCCAATAATTCCTGCCGGCTCACTTGCACCGAATCCATACCCAATTCGCGCAACCGGGTTTCGTACATGTCGCGCAACAGGGCATTCCGGTAGCTTTCGGTCAGGCGGTTGATGCGGGCCGTATCGGTATTTTGCAAGGCAAAATACAAGAAAATGTGTTCTTCCACCCAGTTGTTGATAAATTGACGAACGGCCAGGATGCTGTCTTGGCCTTTTTTGCCGGCATAGACGGCGGGTGGAATATCGTTGATGTTCAATACAAAATCACCCACCCGGACCAAAGGTTGCTCACCGCCATGACCGGTGGTGCCGGCGCAGCCGCCAAGCAAAAATAATCCTATGAGCAAAGCCGCCGATCGGGTCAATTTATTGGTTTTTGTATTTGGCTCGAATTTGTTGCCAAACCGTTTCGTTGATATGCACCGGATATTTTTTGCGCAATTCTTCTAACAGTTGCTTTTCCAATTCCGCTTGGTAGTCGCCCAGCACTTTGCCGCGGATTTCTTTGAGCGGCGGGACATGTTCGGGAATTTCTTGGAGGATGGCTTGCACCGTGTATTCGTTGCCGGATTTTTGCATCAGGTATTTTTTCTTCAACAGGTCGGAAGGCATCATTTTGCGGTCCACAATGCGCACGTCGGTAACGGCCTTTTTGCCCACCAAGGCATTGACGGCCCTTGTGTCGCCGCCTTTTTTGAGCGTTTTATACACCTTGCGGGCCAGGCGTTTGTCTTTGGTTTTCAGCGTCAATACCCGGTAACGTGCCGGCTGACGATAGTGGCCGGCGTGGGTTTTGTAGTAGTTTTCCAAGCCCAAAGTATCGTTGAGGGCTTTTTCCCATATTTCCTTGCTTTTGTAACTGAAAAGCAAAAGTCCGTCGTGATATTCCCGCGAGGTGCGGGCAAATTCGGGATAGAGGTTTTCCAAATGATTTTCGTAGTAACGCATCAAATATTCATCCGTAAAATCTCCGTATAGTTTTTTCAAAACACTTGATTTCCGGCGGGCGGCATCCTTATTGTTCAGCTGGTGGTGATAGAGCCAGCGCAGGAATTCTTTGAGGGTAACTTTTTGGTCGTTGTTAATGACAAATAAAACCTTCTCCAATTTGGACCAATCCTTGGGCAACTGCCATTGTCGTTCGAAAAATCTATTATCGATGTAGGGCAAAGCGGCACGATAGTCCGACAGGTGCTTAACGGGGAACATTTTACGGACTTTTTCCAACACGGCTTGGCGGGCCAATTTGGAGCGGTCGTCGGACATAACGCGCTTGCGGAGTTCGGCCTTAATTTTTTCGTAGGGCGGAACGGTGTCGTGGCGTACCAATTGGAGGATGTGCCATGCATGTTCGCTTTGGAAAGGTTCCGAAATATCGCCCGGATGTTTCAGGGCAAAGGCGTGTTCTTCGAACACGGGAATTTTTTCGCGCAGGCCGAAGGGCTGCATCAATCCGCCCAGTTTAGCCGTGCGTTTGTCTTGCGAATATTTCCGGGCCAGTTCATCGAACTTGTCGGGATCTTGTTTGAGTTGGGCATAGATTTGCCGGATTTGCTGCCCGGCCTGTTCGGGGTTGTTGCCTTTGATAATAAGGATTTGCTTCACTTGCACTTTGTAAACGGCCGGCCGCCGGTCTTTGACCCAAATCAGGTGGTAGCCGTATTTGGTTCGCACGGGTTGGCTGATTTGGCCTTTGGCTGTGGCATAGGCCGCCGATTCGAAAGGGTAAATGGATTGGAATACCGTAATCCAGCCCAAATTGCCTTTGTTTTGTTTGGCGCTTTCGTCTTCGGAATATTGCACGGCCAGGCGGTTGAAATTTTCGCCGCGCATGAGCCGCTTGCGTATTTTTTTGATTTTCCGGTAGGCGGCCAAGGTGTCGGCGGGCGAAGGATTATCGGGCAGGCGAATCATAATATGGGCCACGTTGAGGTCTTCGTGCATCCGGTCGTAGGCCTCACGCATCAAACGTTCGATTTCATGCTCGTCGGTAAGATATTTTTTGGCCAGTTCCCGGCGATAGCGGCTGTATTCGGATTTGAACGACCAATCTTTGTCCAGTCCCTTGGCCTTGGCATCGGCCAGTTGGAGCTTATATTTGATAAACAAATCCTTGTAGTAGTCCACATCCTTTTGTTTGGGGTCTTGGACCAAATCCAGGTTTTTGGTGTACATATATTCAAACTCACCGGCCGTAACCGTATCGGTACCCACGGTCATCAATACGTCATTGGCATTTTGAGCACGGATGCCTGTTAAACTTATCAACAGCATCACCCAGCCGAAAAACAATCTTTTTATCATGGCTTCAAAATTTTTTTTTCGGAACAAATTTATTGGAAATTATCCGGTAAGGAATTTAATGAACACGCGGATAAACAATCAGTGCGTTGGGATATTCATCACGCAGCAGTTGCATGGCTTTTTCCACATCCAAAATGCTCATATACTCACCTGTCCAAACTTTGTATTCGGGATTTTCCCATTTGATAAAGGCTTTGGATTCCGGATGCCGGGCCAAATATACCCTTAGCAATTGACGTGCACGATTAACATCCTTGCCGTTGTAGATTTGGATATAGTAGAAAAATTTTGTCCGGTTTTGTTCCAAGCAGCGGGCTTTTTGTTCCAACAGGCCATCCAAACGCTGTTGGGTTTGCCGCGAAGTTTGAGCGAGGATGCCTTGTGCCATCACTGCAAGAATAAGCATGAAAAGGATTCGTTTGAACATAGCAATGCCGTGTTTGCAAAATTTATTCCAAAGATAATCAAAATTGATCTTTCGATGGGTGTCGATATTTCTGAGGTAGACCTTTTGGTGGTTCATAAAGCGGGTTAACTCAGATATCAAACGGCAATAATCCGGAAATACGGGCGCCTTGCCGGTCGTAATGGGCTAGGAGCGGATAAATTTCCACACCGGCGTTTAGGGCTTCGCGTAGCATACGGGCATAACCGGGGTCGATATGGCGGGCGGGAGCAAAATATTGCACGTCGGTGCGACCGACAACGAAAATCATTCCGGCACGGAAACCTTGCTTGCGCAATGCGATCAATTCTTCGAGGTGCTTCAACCCGCGGGCCGTGGGCGCATCGGGAAACAGGGCGGCATCGCCTTCGCGATAGGTTACATTTTTGATTTCGAGCCACATTTTCTCCACATCATTTTCGAGCAAAATGTCCAAACGGCTTTTTCCTTGCTTGACTTCGGCCCTGACCCGGTCGAAACCTTCCAATCCGGGAATGGATTTTTGTTTCAAGGCATTGTAAATCAATTTGTTTGGAACCGAAGTGTTGACCCCCACCCATGTGTTGCCAATGCGGATGCTTTCCCATGTGAATTTGGTTTTACGCTTGGGGTCGTCGTTGGGCGTGAGCAATACGGGCGCACCTGGCACCAGGCAGGATTTCAAGCTGCCCGTATTGGTGGTATGCGCCGTAACGATTTGTCCATTGGGGAGCATCATGTCGGCCAGGAAACGCTTGTAGCGCTTGATGAATGTGCCTTCGACCAAAGAGGTGGGGTAGCGATACATCAGCGGGCGTATTTTTTACGCCGCCACCAACCGTAAAGCAAACCGGCCACAAGCCACAAAAGGGCGGGAAAAGCCAGCATAACGGCGGCCCAGAATTTACCACGGGCCACCACTTTGTTTTTGTCCAATAGCGGGATGTGAATTTCTTTGTTGCGCAGGGCAAACAGGCCATAGTTGTCGGTAAGATAAAAAACGGTGTTGAGCATGAAATCGCCGTTGGCATATTGGGTGCGGCTCCATTTGTCGAAGCCCAGGGGAAGAGGGCGGCCTTTTTGCAGGTCGTTGCGCAGGATGTCGCCATCGGCAAAGACGGCGATTTTCGAAAGGCCATTTTCATTATGGTCGGCGTCGAAAGGTTTGGTACGGTCGGCATAGGCCGAACGGAATTTTCCTTCGACCAAGATACCGAAGATTTTTGTGCCGTCGTTGTAGCTTTGACGGTCGGGTTCGGTGCCTATTTCCGAGAAATTGATTTGGACGGGCACGCCCACGGTTTGGGTGTAGGGCGAGCTGTGCAGAATAACGGTTTTGTGCAGAGGATTATGTTTTAGCGTGTCGATATCCGAAGCAAAATCCAGTTTGACCTTGCCCGTGTTTTTTCCGATGGGGTGCCGGGCATTGGGTTGGGCAAGCGGCGAATAATACCAAGGAAAAGGTTCCAATTGCGGATTGCCGGCCACTTCGCCGGTTTTGAGCACCACGGGTGCGGCTACAAGGTCTTTGACCAGGACGGGGTTGAGCCGGATGCCGTAGGCAAAAAGCCAATCGGTAAGGTTGAGTTCGGCATTGAGGGCATAGGTTTTGCCACGCGTCATCAGCGTATCCTTATAAGCGTGCACCGGATCCACGGCCAGAAGCATTTTTCCGCCGTGGAGGATGAATTGGTCCAGGGCATATTTGGCTGTGTCCGAAAAAGCTTTTCGCGGGCCGGCAATAAGCACCATATCAAACTGGCGCAGTTGATCCAACGTACGTTGGGGATTGGTTTTCAAACTGTCGAGCGTAAAAGGCGCCAGCCGGTAGTAGGGACGCAGGAGCATTAAAAGTCCGGCAATATGTGCATCGTCCCATTCGTTGTGGCCTTTGAGGACGGCAATGGCGGGTTTTTGGTCGAGTCCGAGCCGGTAAATGGCCGAGGCGAAAGCATATTCCAGGTTTTCGATGCTGCGGTTCACTTGTTCTTCCACTTCGGCGCCGGGGACGGAAACCATCAAAGGCACGTGTTCGGTTTTGCCGCGATAACGGATTTCGGCCCAAGGAAAAATTTCGATTTGTTCCAAGCGGTTGTTTCGCCGCACCGTGATACGTGCGGGAATCATACCTTGCTTTTCGAGCCGGTCGATGATGCCTTCTTTTGCCGGATTGATAAATTCGAAATGTAAATCGGGATTACGGTCGCGGAAACGTTCAAGGAGCCGGCGTGTTTCTTCGGCCAATTTGCGGAACGAAGCCGGAAATTCACCTTTCAGATAAACCCGGACTTCCATGGTGCTGTCCACACGATCCAAAACGCGCAAAGCGGCTTGCGAAAGCGTATATCGCTTGTCGGCGGTCAGGTCCGAGTAACCCAATGCGCTTGTCAGATAAATAACCAATAAAATGACAAGCACGAGTGGGATAAAATATTTGGTTCCGGCCTTCATCGTTGTTGTTTGTTTAAGCTCCAAACACTCAGGTACGAAAATAGCAGAATCCAGAAAATCAGGTAGGCCACGGCATTCCAATCGATCAATCCGCCGGTAAAGCGGTCATATACACCGGCCAAACTGAGCCGGCGCAGGAAATAATCGGCGCCACCCACCCATTGAAAACTCGCCAGCCCGTAAAATCCGTAGTAGAGCAGGAATAATATGAACACACCACCCAAATAGGCACCCGTTTGGCTTCGGGTGAGCGAGGATACCCACACGCCTGTGGCGGAAAATATGCCTATGAGGAGGAGCAAACCGGTGAGTGCGGCCAAAACCATACCCGTATCGATCCGTTCTCCGGGTATCATCAGCCGGTGCATACCCAAAAAGTAGATGCCCAAAGGTAAAATCATCAAAATGCCTATGCCAAATACCGCCAATATTTTTCCGGCTACAATTTTTCCGGTGGTTACGGGTTTGGTGAGCAGGATTTCGGCGGTGCCTGTCCGGTATTCTTCGGAAAAGGCACGCATACTCACGGCCGGAAGCACGAAAATGAGCAACCACGGAAGCAAACGAAATGCCGGCGTAGGGTCGGCAAAGCCCGAAAACAAGAGATTATTGGGACCTTCGAGATACCAAAAGAATAATCCGGCCACCACGGCAAAACCAATCAAGGTCAGGTAGCCGTTGAAGGAGCCGAAAAATTGTTTGATGTCTTTACCGAAAATTTGCCACATACAGGCCTTGCTTTTGGCTATGCGAAGTTAGCACAAATCCGTCAAAGGTTCCATTCCTTGAAAAAGCGGTCGAGGAACATCTCCATAAAACGGTGTCGCTCTTCGGCCATTTTACGTGCCGTTTCGGTGTAGAGCATATCTTTGATTTTCAGTAGTTTGTCATAGAAATGATGGATGGTCGAGCGGTCGTAGCGCCGGTAGGCCTCGGCATCGGGCGGGCTGAGCAATGGCACCGACGGGTCGTAGATGGGGTTTCCGCGGGCGCCGCCGAAATGGAAAGTGCGGGCGATTCCGATAGCGCCGATGGCATCGAGCTTATCGGCGTCGCTGACGATACGGAATTCGATGGTTTCCACGGCTTTGAAGCCGGGTTGAATATGCTTGCGAAACGACAGGTTGGTAACGATGTTTTCGATATGATGAATCACATCGTCGGGGTATTGGAACTCATCGAGCATTTCCCGGATAATTTTTCCGGTAAGTTGTTCGCTGTTGTGATGATATTTGGCGTCGGCCACATCGTGGAGGTATGCGGCCAGGGTGATGATTTCGGGGTCGCCGCCTTCGGCGGCTTGAATTTTGCGTGCCAATTGTACCGTGCGGCGGATGTGCCACATGTCGTGCGAGGCATCGTGCCGGTTCATCCAATCTTCGACGCGCTTGGCTATGCGGGCAATGAATTGTTCGTTCATAGCCGCAAAATACATAAAAAGGTGGAAAATGCAGGCTTAGTTTTGCTTGTGGATGGAAATAATCGGCAATTCCCGTTTTTCGGCCTTTACTTCGAAATTCAGTTCGTTACGTAAATATTTTAAAAGTTCCGAAGGGGTATCTATACGAATATTCCAGTCGTATACATTCCTGTTTTGACCTTGGTAGTGGAAAATAATACCGGTTTGCTGCGAAAGGATGCGGGCCATTTTTCGGGGTGTGGCATTGTCGATGGTCAGGAAAGTTTCGTCGGACAGGGAGAGGGTTTGATCGGGAGTATCGGCGTAGCGGTACAGGCGGCGGTTAAGCCAGGTGGTTGTGTCTTTTTCGGTCAAAACATAACGTTCGATTTGTTTTTGTGTTTGTTGGATTTGCCAATGTTTTTGCAGGAATTTTTTCAAGAGGTTGCTTTGTTGATTTTCCGGTAGCGGAGGCATTTCGATTTCGAGCGAAATATTGGCATTGGATTCCACCTGATAGGGTTCCAATCCGAAGGTCCGGGCGGTGATTTCACGAAGCGAGCCTTTGCAAATGGTGTTTTTTGCCGACTTGGAACAGGCATAGGGAATTTCACCCGGGAATTGCCGGTACCGGATCGGTTTTCCGTTGATCCGGTCGGTGGAAATATTTTCGGAAGAATAGACAGGTTCGTAGTCGATGCGGATAAAACGTTGCGGATCGCCGGATTGGCCGCCATAGCGCCGGATGTATTTTTGAAGTAATTCGGGCGACAAGTCTCCGGGTCGTCCGTGCCAAATGACGGTCCCTTGGGGGTTCATAAGCATGGCGTAGGGGATGCTTTCCACGTTCCAAGCGTTGAAATTGGTGCGGGCGGTATCGGAAAGGGAATAAAAACGATAGCCTTTTCGTTCCAAAAAGGAGCGTATTTTGGTTTCCGGCTCATCGGAAATATAAACAAATAAAACATCCTTCCCGAATCGGTCTTCCAGCCCGGCGGTGTGGGGCATTGAACTGATACAGGGAGCACACCATGTGGCCCAGAAATCCACGTAAACCAAGGGTTTTTCTTTTTGTTCTTCCGAAGGTTTTATTACCCAATTATTAACATAGATTTGAGCTTTCAGCGGATTTGCATAAATCAAGAAAAACATTAAACAAATACTTGTTAATAATTTATCCAAGATATTGGTTTTTGTAAACATAATTTTTGTATAATTGCAAATGTAATATGTTGATTTCGCTTATGCAAATAGCGTGCAAAAGATACGAAACCTTTAAATATCAATCTACTATGAAAAAGTTACTTTCTGTACTCGTACTGTTCTTATTGGGCTATTCTGTCCAAGCCCAATCGGACGGCTTGCCGCAAAATCCCGAACCCGGGAAATGTTATGTGAAGTGTACCACCCCCGATGAGTTTCGTACCGAAACCGTCAAAGTGGAAGTGCAACCGGCCTACAAGGTGCTCAAAGTTATTCCTGCCAAGTACAAGTGGGTTACCGAAAAAGTAATGGTCAAAGAGCCGAGCAAAAAATACATCTATCACCCGGCTACCTACAAGACCATTAAAGTGCCCTATGTGAAAAAGGAAGCTTCGAAAACCTACAAAGTCATTCCCGCCCAATTGGGTAACGACACCAAGGAAATCGAAGTGTTCCCCAAAACGGCCCATTGGGAATATTCATCCTACAAGGAATGTGCCAGCGGAAATCCCGATGATTGTAAAACCCTGTGTTATGTGGAAAAACCCGCGGTTTACAAAACCGTGCCCATCAAAACTTTGATACACGATGCTTCGACCCGGGAAATTCCCATCGACAAAGTGGACGGCTATTACCTGAAAAAAGTAATTGATCAACCCGCCCGTGTGGAAGAAGTGGAAATTCCGGCCGAGTATGCCACCATCAAACGTCAAGTGGTGGATGTTCCGGCCAAAGTGGTCGAAGAAATTGTTCCGGCCAAATATGTGGAAATAAAGAAACAAGTTTTGGTCAAAGCCGGTGGTGTAACGGTTTGGAAAGAAATCGACTGCGGATTGGTTAAGCCTAACCGCCTGAACATCCACTGGCCTTTGAACAGTGCCAAACTTACCCCGCAGGCCAAACGTGAAATTGACCGTGTGCTGATTCCGCTTTTGAAAAACAATCCCGGAACGCGCATCGAATTGTCGTCGCACACCGATTCGCGCGGTTCCAAGGCCTACAACAAGCGCTTGTCGCAAATGCGTGCCGATGCCATCAAAAACTACCTGATTTCGAAAGGCATCGATCCTTCGCGTATTGTTTCTGTGGGCTACGGCGAAGAACGTTTGCTGAACAATTGCTCGGACGGTGTTCCTTGTTCCGAAGCGCAACATCAGCAAAACCGTCGAACCGAATACCGTATTATCAACGCCCAATAAGGCGGAAGCGCCAAATGGCTAAACGACCGGTCCCGTTGAGGGCCGGTTTTTTTATTTTTATTTGGGCGCCCGGCTGGCTGCGTTCGGGGCGCCGCCGGCGGGCGAATGCCCGCGGCGGATGGCCGGACGTAGGAATGGGTTTATTGACGCCCCCGGCCCCGCGGCGAAGCCGCGGGGCCGGGGCAATTGTTGATTTTCAGTCGGATACGTCCGGCCATCCGCCCGGCGCGCTTTGCGCGCCGCGGCGGCGCCACGTGGCCGTCTTCGGGACGACGGAGCGTCCTTGCCGGCCACGTTTCCTCACGGCGTTGCAGCACTTGCTGCAACGCCCAGGCGCCCGCCGGGCTGTCCGCTCAAATGCGGCTCGGGCAAGGCCGGTTTTTGTAAATCCGGCGCCGTGGTCTCTTGCGCTGCGAGCCCCCGCCACCGGCACAAAAAATTCGGCCTGCCCTTCGCCCCATAACCGCTCCCATCCCTGGCGCAATAATAAGGTGCGCGCGATAAATCGCGCGTCCACAATGAAACATCCGGCCTTGATTGGAATATCCGGGTTTATGCTTGTTTACTACTGTAAACATTGAAGGAGGATGTTTCGAGATGGAGCGCCCGAAGGGCGCGACTGAGAAATCTCGGCACGGATACCACCTT